>DTVJ01000024.1 GCA_012963565.1 Piscirickettsiaceae bacterium | reverse complement strand
AGCTAGCTGGTGTTTTCATGTCAGCCTCTAAAGAGCCATCCATCATCACTGATGAGAAACCTGATTGGATTGAACGTAAACAAATATCTGGCTCAGAGCCATGATCCTGGTGCATTACCACTGGAATATGTGGATACATCTCAGTCGCCGCAATGATTAGGTGACGTAAGAACGGCTCGCCTGCATAACTTCTAGCACCTGCAGAACCCTGCATGATAACTGGACTGTTAGTTTTTTCGGCAGCCTGCATGATTGCATGCACCTGCTCCATATTATTTACGTTAAACGCTGGCATGCCATAACCATTTTCTGCCGCGTGATCTAATAATTCTCTTAATGAAATTAACATATCTTTCTCCTTTCTTATTTTTACTATTTAATAATTGGTATCGCCCACACGAAGAATCTTCATCATGTTGGTTCCGCCTGATTTATCTTTATACATCCCTTTGGTCAATACTACCAAATCTCCCTCTTCTACAACCTCGTTTTTTATCAGTGTATCAATCACTATCTCATTTACTTGAGACCAGTCACCAGCACTGTTTTTGTCAATACCACAAGGGTAAACGCCACGATACAACGTAACTTTGCGCAATGTTTGTAAATTATCACTCATGGCAAAAATTGAAATATTTGAACTCATTCTCGACATCCACATGGCACTCTTGCCAGTTTCTGTAAGTGATGCTACCACCTTAACACCTAAATGATTAGCCGCATACATAGTGCTCATAGCAATAGTTTCATCAATATGTTTAAAGTGTTCGTGTAAACGATGATGCGAAACTTTTGCAATTGGATTTTTTTCAGCTTCTAAACAAACATCGTGCATAGTTCTCACCGCATTTTCAGGAAAATCACCTGCCGCTGTTTCTGCTGATAGCATCACTGCATCCGTGCCATCCAATACTGCATTTGCCACATCAAAAACCTCCGCACGCGTTGGAATTGGATTGGTAATCATAGATTCTAACATTTGTGTTGCAGTAATCACAATACGATCATTCGATCTAGCTAATTTAATCAGGCGTTTTTGTTCTGCTGGTAGTTGTGGATCACCAATCTCAACGCCTAGGTCGCCACGAGCCACCATAATGCCAGCCGACTCCTCAATAATATCAAGAATCACTTCCTCTACTAAAGACTCAGCGCGTTCAATCTTGGAAATTACACCTGCAGTACAACCGGCCTGTTTTAATAATTCTTTAGTTTCGCGAACATCATCGCCATGTACTGGAAATGAAAGTGCTACATAATCAGCATTGGCTTTAGCAGCAATCAAAATATCTTTTTTATCTTTTTCAGTTAACGCATCCGCTGACAAGCCACCGCCACGAAGATTGATACCTTTTTTATCTGACAACACGCCCGCCTGGATTACGGTTGTAATAATCTTATTACCCTCGATATTAACAACTTCTAAGACAATCTTGCCATCATCAAGCAATAAAATATTGCCTGGCTTAACTTCTTGAGGCAATGTTTTATAAGCAATGCCCACTGAGTTCTGATCACCAGAATTCTCATCAAGATCGGCATCTAACGAAAAAGTATCGCCATTATTTAGCTGAATCTTGATACCGTCTTTAAAAGATGCAATACGAATTTTAGGTCCCTGAAGGTCCATCAAAACACCGATATAAGTATCATTAGCCTTCGCCCATTGGCGTACCGCACTTACTCGTCCCAAATGCTCTTCTTCTGATCCATGTGAGAAATTAATACGAACAACGTTAACGCCTGCTGAAAGAATACTTTCCAGTACACCCTCTTTGTCCGTTGCCGGGCCTAGTGTAGCTAATATTTTAGTTCTTCTTGCCAAGTTTTACTCCGCTGCTCTTTGTTCTAGGATTTCAACGGCTGGTAACTTTTTACCTTCTAAAAACTCTAAGAATGCACCGCCACCTGTTGAAATATAACTAATCTGATCTTCAATACCGTATTTATCGACTGCTGCCAACGTATCACCACCGCCAGCAATTGAAAATGCATCTGATTCAGCAATCGCCATGGCTAATGTTTTAGTGCCACCTTCGAATTGCTCGAATTCGAACACGCCAACTGGACCATTCCATACAATCGTGCCTGCATGTTTCATAATTTCAGCTAGCTCAGCTGCTGAATTAGGGCCAATGTCAAATATCATATCATCATCGGTCGCTTCGGTTGAAGCTTTAGTTTCTGCTACTGCTGTTTCTGAAAATTCCTTGCCACAAACCACATCGGTTGGCACTGGAATCTCGCAATCTTCCATGAGCTTCTTAGCTATTGGAATTAAATCATGTTCACATAATGAGTTACCTACATTGTGACCTTGTGCCGCAATAAAAGTATTAGCAATACCGCCACCGACAACCAATTGATCCACAATTTTAGATAGAGATTCTAATACGGTTAACTTAGTTGAAACTTTAGACCCACCAACAATTGCCACCATTGGACGCTTAGGATTGTCTAATGCCTTGCCTAGCGCTTCAAGCTCACCTGATAATAATGGACCAGAACAAGCAACTGGTGCATACTTAGCTACACCATGTGTGGATGCTTGTGCACGGTGCGCGGTACCGAATGCATCCATAGCAAAGATGTCACACATCGCCGCCATACGCTTAGATAAGTCATCATCATTTGACATCTCACCAACATTAAAACGTACATTTTCACAAAGAACAACTTCGCCATCATTCATGTCAACACCATCTAACCAATTGGTTTCTAAACGAACTTTAACACCCAGTAATTCAGTTAAACGATCTGCAACAGGTTGTAATGTAAATTCATCACTAGCCTCGCCTTCAACGGGACGACCACGGTGAGACATTAACATAACCTTTGCACCTTGTTTCAATGCCATTTCAATCGTTGGTAATGAGGCTTTAATTCGCTTATCACTAGTAACCACACCATCTTTAATTGGTACGTTAAGATCCTGGCGGATAAGTACTCTTTTTGAGCTTAAATCTAAATCTGATAAATTGATAACTGACATAATAATTC
>DTVJ01000023.1 GCA_012963565.1 Piscirickettsiaceae bacterium | reverse complement strand
TAACCTTGTAATTGGAAGATTTGCATTTTGTTTTAATAAAGTTACAGCTTTTTGTTTTGATTCTCCGATTATTAGTTTAAAGATATAATGCGCTCTATTGAGTCGTTTGTAAGACATACTGACCCTTTCCTTAGGTAGTTTTGGTGAATTTCGTTCAACAACAACCATTTGCTCTTCTGAATATAGATGATTCGGGAATAATGATGCAATATGCCCATCTTCACCCATGCTTAATAGAACAACATCAAATTTATCAATTTTCTTTAATACTTTTTCATACTCTTTTTGTGCCTCTATCAAACCTAATTCTGCCTGAATAAAATGAATATTATTCTTCGAGATTGTGGAATTATCTAGCCATATCTCATTAATCACTTGATCATTTCTATCCTTATGGCGCATAGGTACACAACGTTCATCGCCTATATAAATATGCCACTTTTCCCAGTTTGAATCAGATTTAGATAATATCTTATATAGATTGAGGACACTTTGTCCGCCAGTCAAAACTATACTGAAACAATCTTTTTCAAAAATTGACTTTTTTGCAATATTCAATACTTCTTGTGCTAATGCTTTTGAAAGAGACATTTCATCATCAAAAATAAGCCAATTGTCATTTAATATTTTCATGAATGACAACAACTACAGTGACCTTGGTATTTACTCATCTTGCCAATACCAGGGTTAAAAGTATTAGTTGGATCAAGTTTTTTATAAAAACTTTGCAGGCTATTTTCTGCCTCATACAAATGCCCAACATTATGCTCGGCAGGGTACTTAGCACCCTTATCGTCAAGCATGGCTAACATTATTGACTTCATTTTTTGTCTATCAGTGCCTTTTTTAAAAATATAATTTTGATGAAAGACATTACACATAAAATGCCCATAATAAAGTACATGTACAAGGTTACTACTAATCTCTTGAGGAAGTTTTTCAACCCAATCATCATCATTACGGCGCAATGCAATATCTAGCGATAAAATCCCTTCTACTTTATTATTATGAATCATTTGGTAACGACCAGCTGCTGCTCCAGCTGCAAAACGATGCAGTAAGGCTTTATTGCCCTCATCAGTTCTACAGGCAAAGAAACCACTATCATATTCTTTAGACCAATGCTTCTTTAGATAATCCTGCGCCTCGGCAATACCTTTATCGCTCATCTTTAAAATCAGATGATGTTCATACTTATCACTAAATTCAAGCATGCGTTTAGGTAGATGCTGTGGAAATAATTTACTCAAATAAAATAAAATTTTATCCGGTAAAGAGTCAGATAATAGCGGCAATCGTTTTAACAAATTTTCAACCTTTGCCTTAACGGCAAAGAATTTCGGTATATTTTTCGTACCTAAATAGTTAATAGATAAAAAAGTGTCTTTACCATAACTTTCGGTTATCTTAAAGATCGTACGATGTAGGTATTCTGCCATCTCTGGTAGATTTTCAAAATTTGTAAGAATATCTTTGCGTAATTGAGTTAATTTTTCTGCATTGTTAGTACCAAGGTAGAATACTTGCTCCTTATCTGGCACGGCATAAGTATCAGTTCGTACAGCAAATACACCGAGTTTACCTGCACAACCGCTGGTCTCAAATAGCCGTCGACTATCAGCATTATAACGAGACGGAATATCTGATTCTACATTACGCACTCGGTCAACATATTCGTGATCAGAAGCCATACCTGTACCATGTTGAATATTAATTGGATCGAAGTTACCTTCCTGAACATTGTTAAGAATCTCTTCAGGCGTTTTGCCTAATCCATCAATACCAAGATGATTAACTAGATGTAATTTACCATTTTTATCAACTTGTGCATACAAAGCAAATTCTGTATAGGCAGGGCCACGTTTAACTAATGCACCGCCTGAATTATTAGCTATACCGCCAACAACAGTCGCACCAATCTGAGACGATCCAATGACTGAATGTGGGGCACGATTAACCTCTGTCAATCTTTCTTCAAGACTATGTAAGCTAGCACCAGATAAACTAATCGCTTGTTTACCATCATTGATTAAGTGAATTTGCTTAATAGCGAGCGTATTAATAATAACCACATTCCTATCATATTCATCACCACTTGGTGAGGAGCCTTCAGTTAAGCCTGTTTTTGCCGCTTGCATAATAATTATGCAATTAGCTTTAACGCAAACCTCAATTAACTTCCATTGCTCTAAAATAGTATTGGGAAACACAACTGCTAATGCTGCACCATTACCGGAGCGAAACCCACTACGATAGTAGGCCGTTTGCGTTAACTTTGTTAAAACTCTCTTGACTCCAACAATATTATTAAACTGCTGAATTAATTCATTTTTTGTCATTTTATTATTTATCAAATAAATTTATTACGACTGAAAATCTACACTAATTAATATTTTATCAATTGATACTATTAACCGCTTTTAGCACATCTATAGCCTTAATAAGATTCATACAATCATGATGTTGTAGAGGGCAAGTACGTTTCATGCATGGCTGGCAATTCAAATTCTTTTTCACAATAATGCTTTTTTTATTCATCCATTGAGAGGTCTCTTTGTCTTTGGTTGGTCCGAAAATTGCCACTGTTGGTATTTGAAAAGCTGCAGCAATATGCATTGGACCACTATCACCAGTAATAAATAAATCTAGGCTTGATATTTTATTAATCAATTCCGTAATGGTTGTATTGCCTGCAAGATTTTTATAATTCTTCACACTACTATCAATTAACGCTTGTTCGATATCACCAGCAATGTCAATTTCACTAGGCCCACCAAAGATAACAATATCGTACTCAGCAGACAACTCACTAGCAACTTTGGCAAATTCTTGCGGATACCAGCGTTTAGCACTACCGTAAGATGCCCCGGGATTTATTCCTAATATTTTCTTCTTGCTTTTAGCGATATTGTATCCATAAATCTGTAATTTCCTCGCTGTTGAATCAATCGACAAACTATCATTAACAAAATCATTGTATTTTTCTACCTGATGACGATTCTGATATTTGTTTTTATCAA
>DTVJ01000022.1 GCA_012963565.1 Piscirickettsiaceae bacterium | reverse complement strand
TGAGTGGCTGGTATTTTGCGCACCCTGAGTCTCGATACTTTGGTGTGGCAAAAATTAATCAGCAACAAGTTAAGAATTATGCCAGTAGAAAAGGCATATCGGTTGAGCAAGCAGAAAGATTACTTTCACCTAATTTAGAATAATAAAAAATAATTTTAGTGTTCTGAACAATTGTAAGGCCAAATAATTTTAGTATCTACCGGTATAAACTCACCATTAGATGTCATATATGGAGTGGCAATCACTTGTAGATTTATTAGAAGTAAAAACTCCATTTTTATTTCTATAGATGACCGCAGTCATAGTTGCTTGACTACTAGAACGTGCTATATACATCATACATCCATCCTTATCCTTACCGATTGGCTCATAATATAAATCATCATCAATTTGGACTTTACCATTGACAAGTTCTTTAGGGTATTTTGATTGTGTATTATTTACTGAGTAAACACATCCAGTTACTAATGCTGTTAGCAATAAAGCTATTGAGACCTTAGTCATCATAACTAGCAGTATTAGAACCTCTTAACCATTTTTATCATAGCTGCATTCTCAGCGTTAGCAGTTGCACTATGATTAGGATTGTCTCTACGGTTTAACAATACTGTTACAGCAGTATCATTACTATAATCAGTTGAGTAGCCTAATGTGAGTTGATGCTCAGTGCCTGTAGGACTTAACCTTATATTTCTATCTGTGAAATTGATAGTATCATCTAAATTCAACCCATCTGCCATACTTAAAGTTATATCACCAGTATTTCCTCTTAACGGCTGTTTGAAGGTTGCAAACAAGGTGCCATTATTTATACCTAAACCACTTTTAACTAAAGACGCTGAATAACCTTCAGTCTCAATATCTGATAGATTTGATACAACCGAATCAGTAATAGTATCTACACTCGTTCTGCCTTTACTATACTGAGTAATAAGATTTAAGTTATCACTTACCTTGTTCTTTACAATCAAGTTAATCAAATTCGTACTGGCAGCACCTATTTTAAAAGCGCCACTAAAGCTGTTAGATAAGAAAGTATCTCTTTCATTTAAACGACTTACTTGAACTATTAAAGACAAGTCATCATTTAACTTTGACATTGTAGAAAAGTTCATACCATTAATTGGATGCTCGTTATTAAAATCTGTATAACCATAAATCACACCTATTGATGTTATTACATCTCCATCTCTAGTGACATTAACTATAGATGCATTGTTAACTTTAGATAAGTATGAGTCACTATATAAAGAATACTGACTGGATACGCCTGATACAGTTGTCTGGTCATTAAACGCAAACACTTGTGTTGGGTTTTGATTATGAGAAAATGATAGTGTTAGGTCTTTATAGTCATTATCAAACTGAACCGAATCCTTGTCATAATCACCAAAGAACCTAACCCCAGGTTCGACATCAACTGATACTCTTGAATCACTGTAGCTTAGTTCATCAGCCATACTGAAAGTTGTTAAATCTTGCACAATATTGCTTAAGTTAAAATAGTAATCACGTTTGTATTTATCAAATACAGCAATCTCTAGTGACTGAGTGAGTGAGTCACCTAATATGCTACTTTGAACTATACTTGAATCATCAAGAGCATAATTGTTGCCAGAAGAGGTGTATAGAGTTAGTACCCCCTGTGCTGTATATGCATTAGCAAGATTCAACAAGCCTCTTCCATATATATCATCAATACCAGTAGCACCTAAATCAGTTGCAGTATCGTAAAGAATAGTAACAATTTGAGCGGCCGTTTTAGATGGCCACATAGAACGCAACACTGCAGCCGCACCAGAAACGTGTGGGTCTGCCATTGAAGTACCGCTCATAGTTCCATAATTACCACTATAATTATTATCATCCACGGCCACTGTAGAGTAAATATTATCGCCAGGAGCTGCCATACACCAATTTTTAGCAATACCACAGCGATTACTATACCAAGTAATATTATTACTAGAATCAGTTGCCACTACAGCCACTAAAGTGGATGACAGATTTTCATAACCAGAATAAAAAGGCAATGAAGCGCTTAATAATGGATTGGCCCCGCTACTGTTGCCAGCAGCATGTACAGTGATAATATCGTTATTATGTGCTAATTTCCATTTATCAGCCATAGACACAGGGATAGAGTAGCCACCAAAGCTGGCATTAATAACTTTAGCACCCTGAGTAATAGACCTGTCAATTGAATTACTAATAGAGCTATAAGCAAGCGCTCCGTCAGAATTACCTGCACGTAATGGTAGGATTTTTGCATTATAAGCAATACCATGCATACCAATATTGTTTTTCATACTAGCAATAATTCCAGCAACGTGTGTTCCATGACTCATGGCAGCACCTTGCCCACTAGGGCTTGCATCAGAGTCATTGTCAACATAATCATATCCACCTGTTGCAATATTGTTAACTAAATCAGGATGGTCTATGTCTACACCAGTATCAATAACTGCTACAGTTACACCACTACCAGAGTATCCACCTACATACATAGTGGAGGCGTTAATATTCCCGAGTCCATATTGATTATTGTATTCAGTAGCCTCATAGTCAGATTTAACTAGAGCAAAGCTTTCACCGCCGCCGACACTACCGACACCGCCACCACCGCATCCAGAAACAAACATAGACAGAATTACCACTGTTAATAATTTGTTTTTCATAACAAATGTATATTTTATGGTTATTATTGACACACTATACACCCAAATATGCTGGGGGTTTGGCATTGTAATATGAGCTAAAAGAGTGGATTAAAATCCTATACCATCTAAAAATGATAGTTTTTTAATACATCTATACTGCCATTAGGGAGCCTGAGCATAGCTTCAGATATGTCACTGGTTGTAATGTCTGAAATAGGTTTAACTTCTATACTCTTTACCCAGAATATCTGTCAAGTAAAATACCTTGTTAGAAGATATTTATAGTTTAATCTCATAGTGATTTAAAGCAGTAATCATAAGCCAATAGCACACAATAGTTAACCCAATCGAAAGACTAATGCTG
>DTVJ01000021.1:18455-35796 GCA_012963565.1 Piscirickettsiaceae bacterium | reverse complement strand
GACGCAAAATACAATGTGGAAAAACCAGAAAAGCCTAAAAAACCTAAATCTGAGAAATCAATTACGGATCCAAAGAAATGGTTTAAGGCCGCTCTTAGCAAAAAGAAAAAAGCTGAAGAGGCTAGTGAAGAAGCATCAGATGACAAAATTGATACTAATGGTTTGTTAAAGAAAGAAGATAAAAACGATTTGTAAATTAAACAAACTAAATTAAAAAAAATGGCTTCAATATGAAGCCATTTTTTTTGTTTAATTTAAAATGATATTAGCTGATTGATTCGCCAGCAGCCTGTAAATCTGCATGATACGATGAGCGAACCATCGGTCCGCTAGCCACTTGAGAAAATCCCATCTGTGTTGCAATTATTTTGTAGTTATCAAACTGCTCGGGAGTAATATATTCTTCTACCGCTAAGTGATGCTTACTCGGTTGTAAGTACTGACCTAAAGTGAGCATATCAACGCCATGCGCTCTTAAATCTGATAATACGTCTAATACCTGTTGTTCATTCTCTCCCACGCCTAGCATCAGTCCTGACTTGGTCACTACCTCAGGATGTTGCTGTTTAAAAGATTGTAAGAGTTTCAAAGAGTGTTGATAATCTGCCCCTGGACGTACTTTAGGATACAAACTCGGCACAGTCTCAAGATTATGATTAAACACGTCAGGCGGGCAGGACTCAAACACTTCAAGGGCTTTTTCTATCCTGCCTCTAAAATCTGGTGTAAGTATTTCAATCTTCACCTGTGGTGTTGCTTGTCGGATACTATCAATGCATTGCTTAAAATGATTAGCACCACCATCACGCAGATCATCACGATCTACTGAGGTAATCACCACGTATTTAAGTGCCATTTTTTCAATAGTTTCAGCTAAATGTTGTGGCTCATCTGTGTCTAAGGGTTTTGGCTTGCCATGAGCCACGTCACAAAATGGACAGCGGCGTGTGCAGATCTGCCCCATGATCATAAAAGTAGCAGTGCCGTGATTAAAGCATTCGCCCAAATTAGGGCATTGCGCTTCTTCGCACACTGTGAATAATTTCTGATCTCTCAGGGTTTTCTTGAGTTTATCAACCTTAGAGCCAGAAGGGTGCTTAATACGGATCCAGCTTGGCTTTCTAAGTGGCGCACGGGTTGCATCCGGTTTAATCTTTAAACGAGAGGTTTTTGATTCGCCTTTTAAGGCTTTAATTTCAACTTCTTGTAACATGTTTGATTAAGATCTTAATGAGTTTGTCAGCAACACTTTCTATGTTGATATTATCCTTTAAATCACTCAGCTGTGTTACTTTCAATCCTTGATATCCACAAGGGTTTATTTGTTCAAAGGGAGATAGCGCCATATCTACATTTAAACTCAAACCATGATACGTACTTCCTTTTTTAACTTTAAGCCCCAGAGCGGCGATTTTAGCGCCATCTACGTATACACCAGGAGCGCCTTCTTTTAAATGTGACTCAATATTATATTCCTGTAGTAATTCCATGATTGAAGACTCAATCAAAGATACCATTTTCTTAACACCGATACCTAAACGCTTAAGATCGATCAAGCAGTAGATGATTAACTGTCCAGGTCCATGAAAAGTAATTTGACCACCACGATCAGTATCTACTACTGGAATTTCACTGGTGGTGAGTAGATGCTCAGCCTTGCTAGAGATACCTTGCGTGAACACACTAGGGTGTTCGACAATCCATAACTCGTCTTCAGTGTGAGAATCACGGGCATTGGTAAAGTCTTTCATGGCTGCCCAGGTCTGTGAATACGCTTGTAGACCGAGGTTAACAATCTTCATGGGTAATTACAAAATATAAGCAACCAAAGGGTTGTCTTGTAATTCTTGATTGATTGAATCGAGTTGTGCTCTACTAGTTGCTACAATTCTAACGGTGTATGAAATATAACTGCCTTTTGAGCTTTTTTTACTGCTGATTTGATTAGGATGTAATTTACCCGCATGACGCTCAATAATAGAGCACATAGTCACACTCAATTCATCGCAATCTTTACCCATGACTTTAACTGGATAATCACACGGAAAATTAAATAATTCTTCAGAGGTGGGGTTTGGCTTGGACATATTAGGTGATTTTATCGTTTATTGCTATAAAATAGGGCTAATTTTAATATTTTCAAGTATTTATGAGACCAGGACAAGTTAGTAAAATTCTTAATCAAGAGTTCAATTCAGTGATTCATGGCCACCATACGCCTGTGATGTTATGGGGTCCACCAGGTATTGGCAAGTCACAAATTATCTCCCAAGTAGCTATTGAGCATAATGTGCCCATGATTGATATTCGTCTCTCACAAATGGAGCCTAGTGATCTACGCGGTATCCCTTTTAAAAATGGTGAGTTAGTTGATTGGTCGATTCCTTCATTGTTGCCGGATGCTAAACGTCATGGTGAGCAGGGGATTTTATTTTTAGATGAGATTACCTCTGCACCACCGACCGTATCTGCTGCTGCTTATCAGTTAATCTTAGATCGTCGCTTGGGTGATTATGTTGTGCCTGATGGTTGGGTGATTTTTGCTGCCGGCAACCGTCAAGGTGACCGAGGTGTAACTTATTCTATGCCAGCACCACTGGCTAATCGTTTCTCTCATTATGAGCTTGATGTTAACTTAGATGACTGGGTGGCATGGGCTTATAAAAATAGCATTGATGAACGTATTATTGGTTTCTTGCGTTATCGTCCTGAGCACTTGTTTGAGTTTGACCCCGCACACAATCCAGTGGCTTTTCCATCACCAAGAACTTGGGAATTTACGCACCGTGCATTGCAGAAATTTGATGATAACTTAACCCTGTTTAGACAAGCTGCTAGTGCTTGTGTCGGTGAAGTAGCAGGTATTGAAGTGGCTACTTTTATTGAGCACTTGGAAGATTTGCCAGATCTCGATGCCATTGTTAATGGCGAATCGGTTTCTATTCCAGATGCGATTGACCTCCAATATGCCATTTGTTCAGCTCTAGTAGGTAGAGCAATCAGTGTAAAAGATAGTGATAATGCTGCAAAGGTTTGGGGTAATATTCTCAATTTTGCCCGTGATTTCCCACAAAAGGAACTGGGCGTGATGTTGGTGTCTGATATGCAACGTGCCATTGGTGGGGAAATCTTTAACATTCCTGAGTTCGCTGACTGGGCTAACAAAATTGCCGACATCATGTTCGACTAGGATTTATTTTGGATAAATATCCAACTTGGAAAGATAACAAACTTCAAGCCGACGAGCAGGTGAGAGTTGTTGGTGAAGACATTGTTCAAAAAGAAGAAGATGAACTAACCCAAACCGAAATCGAGGCGGTTGAAGCCAGACTCACTAAGGCGCGCACACAACTAATCCTTGATAAGCCTTTTTTAGGTAATCTAGTATTACGCCTACCATTAATAGCGGCTGATTCATGGTGTAAAACTAGCGCCACCGATGCCAAGAGTTTTTATTACAATCCTAAATTTATTGATTCACTTAACAATCACCAAATCAAATTTATCCTCATTCATGAGGCGCTACATTGTGCCTTGACGCACTTTGCACGTCGAGGTAACCGTACTAAGCACAAGTGGGATTTAGCCTGTGATTTTGCCATTAATCCATTACTGGTCAAGGAAGGTTTTCATCCACCAATTGATGTGCCAATTTTTCGTCAATACGAAGGTATGATTGCCGAAGAAATCTACCCAATGATTGATGACAATCTTGATCAAGAGCCCATGGATCAGCATTTATATGATGATCATGCGAATGACGAGTCCAAAGAGTCTGATGGTGGTATGCGTGAAGATCAATTGCAACAAGAACAAGAGCAAGAAACTAAACCAAATAACAAGCCTAGTGATAGCAACAGAGACGGACCATCTCAATTGGCACAACAGCCACCAGCCTTACAACCTGACGAAGTCGATATGTTGGCAACACAGTGGCAAAAGAACCTTGCCTCTAGTGCGCAATTAGCACAACAAGCCGGAAAGCTAGATGGTGAGTTTGCTAAGCTAATCGATTTCTTCTTACAGCCTCAAGTCTCATGGCAATCACTTTTGGCACAATATATGTCAACTTTTGCACGTGATGACTTCACTTATTCGCGCCCCTCACGCCGTCCAGGTGAAGCGATTCTACCTTCGCTCAAATCACACCAAATCAATATCACCGTGGCAATTGACACTTCTGGCTCAATCTCTCAAGAAGAGATTAATGAATTTGTCTCAGAGATTAATGCCATTAAGGCCAATATTCGTGCTGGAATTACTTTAATTGCATGTGATGACAAGCTTTCTTCTGAATCACCTTGGCGCTTTGAAGCCTGGGACGAATTGCAATTTCCAGCTTCATTGGGTGGTGGTAAAGGTACTAACTTTAACCCAGTATTTGATTACATCAATACGCAAGATATGCCTTCTGATGTGCTGATTTACTTTACTGATGCTAAGGGTAAATTTCCAGAATATGAGCCCAATTACCCGGTTTTATGGCTTATCAAAGGCAAAGAAATGGTACCATGGGGTTCTCGCATACAACTTAATTAAAGAATTTTAAATTTATGAAAGACTTTTCTGCTATTGAACTGGATGAGTACTTAGAACATAATAATCCGTTGTTACTTGATGTGCGTGAACAATGGGAGTGGGACAAATGTCATTTTAAAAACTCCACCTTACTATCTATGGGTCAAATTATGGCCAACATTGACTCACTGGATAAATCAGAAGAAACGGTGGTTATTTGTCATCATGGCATCCGTTCAATGCAAGTAGCACGTTATTTTGACTCTATTGGCTTTAGTCATATAATTAACCTGCGTGGTGGTATTGATGCCTGGGCAAAGCAGGTGGATAGCTCTATGGAATTGTATTAGCGATTAGTAGCTAATTTTAAAAAATTCATTAAACTTTCTACGTTCTTTTTGTGCTTGATGAATATTCATCAACTCAAATCTGATTTGGGTATTGGGTTGTCTTTGCGCTAACTTAGCTAAGTCTAATGAAAATACTGTTCCAATTTTTGGATAACCGCCAATACTAGGAGCATCCTTAAGCAAAATAATTGGCAAACCATCTGTGGAAATTTCCACACCACCATAGCTAATACCCTCAGAGACCATTCTTTCTTTTTTCATAGCAATCGGTGCGCCACTCAAACGGCAGCCTGTTCTGTCATTGGCATTAGTGATCGTGTAATCCTGATTAAAAAATAAATCCCTTTGGTTGGCGCTAAACTCATTAAATTGGTAACTGGGTAACAACCTCAAGATAATGGCTTGATTGTAATTAGGGATGTATTTTGGTGGTATAAATCGATAAGTTTCCTCTTCAAAGAATTGGCAGCTCAACTGATCACCAGGTGTTAACTTTGTACCAATATTCTCACGTAAATTCACCGATCTTGAATCAAATAATACCTCAGTATCAAAACCACCTTTAACTGCTAAATAGGCACGTACACCACTTTTAGGGTTATCCCAGCTAAGTAGATCTCCTTTAGATACTTGAAGACCATGCCACATTAAGGCTGGTTTACCGTTAACCTTAAACTCTAAATCAGCGCCAGTCACTGCAATAAAAGTATCAATCAGCACCTCTAGTTGTGTACCACCAAAGGTAATCTCAATGACTGCATCGTTAAAACGATTACTAAGTAAGTGATTGGCCCACGAATAAGCATGTTCATCCATTACCCCAGATTGGCTCATACCGTGCTTACCGTGAGCTAGGCGACCATAATCTTGAATAGTAGATAAAAAGCTAGATTTAATTACAATAAAGCTCATAAGGTACCACCACTATTGACAAACTCATCCTTGGTGATTGGGTAGAATTTCACACGATCACCCACACTAAATTTATTAATATTATCAGGATTATTTAAAGACAGATCAATCAGTGTACGACCAATGATATTCCACCCGCCAGAGGATTCAGTAGGGTAGACAGCTGTTTGACTCTCTGCAATACCAACACTACCTGCAGGAATTTTGATTCTTGGTGTGGCCAACCGTGGTGTTTGTATACGCTTATCTACCTCACCTAAAAAAGCAAACACCGGGCTAAATCCAATTGCATGCACTAAGTAGTCTTGTGATGAATGAATATCGATAAATGCATCTAAGTCTAGTTCTTTTTCTGCTAATAATCGCTCAAGATCCAAGCCGACTTCAAAACCATAATAAACTGGAATATGGATTGTTTGAGGTGTAAAGGTAGTAGAAGCACTTACATCTTTAGCTAAGCATTTTTCGACACGAGAGCAAAAATCTTGATAGGAAATCGTATTTAAATCATAGCTAACGTGGAGAGAAGTATAAGAGGGGATTAAATCGATAATGACGTCAGACAGCTCGTTTTTCAGTTGATATGCAAAATTTCCAATTATTTCTGGTAATGATGCATCAATCTTATCGCCAAAATAAATTAGTATTGAGTTTTCACCTGCTAGAATGATTTTATGCATTTTTAAGGAGTTTTAAGCCTTCTACGGACGCCATATTATCACTATGAAAGCAAATTGTATCAATTTTGAATGATTTTTCACTTAAAAATTTTTGATATTGCTCAACAATCGTATTTGCATTAGTTAAAACTGCACCTTTTTTACTTCTGGCAATCATCTGTGTGCCGTTATAGCCACGATCAGCAAATACTTCATGCAAAAATGGTGCATTCATATCTTTTTCAATATCGTTAAAATAATCTTCATTACCTGCTTGTACTATTAAACTTAAATTCACATCAATAGCTTTAATCACATTGCATATCACACTCAAAACAGATTGTTTTTGCGTCATGTCATGGTAGAGTGCGCCATGTGGTTTAATGTATTCAAGTCTTGCACCATTTTGAGTACAGAGTTCTTGAAAGTAAGACACTTGATCATAAATTAAATCAAACAATTCATCATCATTAAGATCATGACTAACACGGCCAAAATTAAGTTGATCAGCGTAGCTTGGATGCGCACCAATTCTCACTCTATTTTTAGTAGCAAGCTTAATGGTTTCAACCATGCTCACATCATTGCCAGCATGTCCACCACAGGCAATATTTGCCATATCAATCAAAGGCATCACATCAGCATCTGGATTGGGGGTTAAACACTCTCCAAGGTCACAATTAATCAGCATAATTTACAAGGGCCAGAAAACCAAAATTGCAGGTACACCAACAGCAATTACAATAATCTCAAGTGGTAGACCTAAACGCCAATAATCACCAAACTTGTAACCACCAGGACCAAGAATTAATGAATTATTTTGATGCCCAATTGGGGTTAAAAATGCACAAGAAGCACCAACCGCTACCGCCATTAAAAATGCATCAGGATTAACACTTAGTCTGTGTGCAATATCAAGACTAATAGGGGCGGCGATAAGTACCGTTGCAACGTTATTTAGTATATCTGATAGTGTCATAGTTACGACTAGTAGAATAATAAGTACAACAATTGGAGAGTAGCCATCAGTCCAACTGATAATAGCACTAGCAATAGTAGCAGCGCCACCCGTATCATTAAGTGCATTACCTATTGGAATCATTGACCCTAATAGAATAATCACAGGCCAGCTGATTGACTTATACACTTCTCTGGTAGGGATAATGCCGAATGCTAAGTACAGCACAATCACTGCAGATAGTGCCACCGGTAAATACACATAACCCATACTTGAGATGATAATTGCTAAAACAAACATAATGATAGCCTGCCAAGCTTTTTTCCGTTCGGGAATCTCCAAACCACGCCTTGCCAAGGGCAAGCATTCCATCCACTCAATCACAT
The DNA here is from genome assembly GCA_012963565.1 of Piscirickettsiaceae bacterium. Taxonomy (GTDB): domain Bacteria; phylum Pseudomonadota; class Gammaproteobacteria; order PS1; family Pseudothioglobaceae; genus Thioglobus_C. The sequence continues at coordinate 28,013 of DTVJ01000021.1, read as the reverse complement.
TGTCAATCTCGTTGGAATTACCATGAATTAATAATACATCGCCAGCCATGATTTGAGTTTTTCTAACATTGTCAACAATGTTTTTACCGCTACGAGAAATACCTAATAAGGAAGTGTTTTTAATTGCGAGTAAACCCACATTAATTGCCGACCTGCCAACAATCATAGCTTCAACAGGTACAACTACTTCAACTAAAGATTGTAGGCCCACTTCTTTTTCGCGTTCACCAGCTGCTGAGTATTGTGTTTTGGTTTTAACAATGAACTGATCAATGTTTTGTACACTACCTTCAAGCACTAACAAGTCATCTTGTTTCAGAAGTAAGTTAGCCACGGAGCCTTCAAACAGTATGCCGTCTCTCATAACACCCAATATACAAACATTGTCATAGTCGCTAAGATCGGTTAGCTCACTTAGTCTTTGGTCTAGAATGGTCGAGTCTTCAAGTAGTTTTGCATTGGCAATATATTGAAGTTCGCCAAGGGTCTTTTTAGTAGTTTGATCCCCTGTAGATTGAGGTATAAATCGCCAGCCAATTAGGGAAATAAAAGCAACACCGGAAACAGCTACAATCAAGCCTACATAAGCAAAATCAAACATGTTATAAGGTGTACCCAGGGCTTCACCTCGATATGTGGCAATCACTACATTTGGTGCGGTACCAATTAGGGTTACCATACCACCTAAAATTGAAGCAAATGAAAGTGGCATTAAGGTTGATGAAGGATTGCGTTTTGCCTTTTTACTAAGTTGAATATCTGTCGGCATTAGTATTGCCAAAGCTGCAATATTATTGATAATGCTAGATAGCAGAGCTGAAGCGCTACCCATTACTACAACTTGTGAAGTAATACCTTTTACAAATTTAGATAACTGCTGAGTAATCAACTCCACTGCACCGGAATAAATCAAACCACGGCTAATTACCAACACCAATGCTACAATGATTACAGCAGGATGACCAAAACCTGAAAAAACTTCTTCTTTTGGAACAACGCCGACAATACTTGCGATTGCCAATGTGCCAAATGCCACCATATCATAGCGGATGCGATTCCATACAAATAGTGCGAAGAGCAAGATAATTAAACCAAATACAATTTGTTGGTCACTCATAATTCATTTAATAAAGATATTAATAATTATTATAACGAATACAAGCAATAAAATATGAATTACCCCCTATTGACAACGACACAATATACGGGTATAATTAAAATCTTTGATTTTATTTTGAAATTAAGTTTTAGGTATGGATAATAATATTTTATTTTTTAAATGGCTAGTGATCGCTCTGGCTGTATTTGTAAACCTGCTGACCTTGGTTAGTTGGTTTGATATAGCGTTTTATGATTTGCCAGCAACCATGAGTGGATGGGTTCCAATATTAGCCAATACTGCAGTTGGTATAGTATTAATCAAAATCAGTCTTTTAGATTGGAGGTGGTAGGACCGACTGGTCTGAGCGATATTGGTAGTGAGAAAATTGGCGAACTATAAAATTTTCAGCATTTGTTGTTAAGAATAACTCACAAAAACAACAATATAACCTAATGAAAAAAATAGGGATTGCACTAATAATACTGCTTAGTGTGTTATCGATAGTTTCACTATTTTATTTTGACCCCATTGCGCAAGATAATACTTATCATAATTTTGCAGATCAACGAGAAATCTTTGGCATTGCAAATCTATTAAATGTTGCCTCAAACTTACCATTCTTGATAGTAGGGTGGTTGGGGGTTTATATGACTATCAACAGCAAACTGCACATCTTAGAAAAGCTAAAAATGGCTTATATGATCATGTTCTGTGGGTTAATTGTAATCTTCATCGGATCGTCATATTATCACCTGATGCCGAATAATGAGTCTTTAGTTTGGGACAGACTGCCAATGGCAGTGGTATTTATGAGTCTATTCTCAATTATTGTCAGCGAATTTGTTTCAATGGATCTAGGCAAAAAATTACTGTTCCCATTCATAGTGGCAGGTATAGCATCCGTTGTCTATTGGCATATGACTGAACAAATAGGGGTCGGTGATTTAAGATTTTATGGGCTAGTTCAATTTCTACCTATAATGATAATAGTCGCAATCCTTATCTTTTTCAAATCCAATCATAAGTCAGATGTATATGCATATACATATTTATTAATAGCTTATGCTGTGGCCAAAGTATTTGAGTATTATGATGCTCAAGTTTACGAATACTTGATTTTGATTAGTGGGCATTCAATAAAGCATGTGATTGCAGCTGTAGGACTATATATGTTCTTAATCAAGAAGCGTATAGCGTTAAAAAGATAAATATTCCTCTTGATAGAGTAAGCTTATTATTTAGTTTTTTTATATAAAAATAATCCAACTGCTTTATACAAAACATTCAAATTTGCAAGTGTAAAATTAGGATATTTTTTAGATTTAAAAAATATTAATATGAATCAAATAAAACAAATGTTCGAGTTGCAACAGCAACTGAATGATAACACTAATGGCAAAATATGGACCGAAGGTGCCACTAAAGATGGTCGTCATATTTCATGGCTTCGTTGTATTTATATGGAAGCAGCTGAAGCAATTGATTCTTTTAATTGGAAGCATTGGAAAGATATTGAAGGCCAACCCGATTTAGACAACGCCAAAGTTGAGCTGGTAGACATTTGGCACTTTATTATGTCTGAAGCCATTCATTTTGGTGATACTCAGTTTGCCGAAGCGTATGAAGACATGGTGCCTGAAAAGGATATCAACCCAGAGTTAATGATAGAAATTCTTGAGAAAATTGTCGCAGCTGCTGCAGGTGCCGAAGTTGATAAATCACAAAATGCACTGTATGAAATAACCGGTTTATTCTTCAAGGCATTAGCAACTATGAGTATGGATGTACCAGAGTTGTACACACGCTATGTGGTGAAAAATCAGCTAAATACGTTTAGGCAAGACCATGGTTATAAAGACGGTAGCTATATTAAGATTTGGGATGCAGTAGAAGACAATGTGATTGCTTTTAATATCATGGATGAACATCCTGATTTTACACCCGAGCAATTATACAAAAAGCTCGAAGAGGAATACAAACTAGTCAGTTAGATTCCCAAAGGTATAATTCACGCTTGTGAATTCGACAAAATCAACAATAAAATTAACTGAGTACAGTCATGGTCAAGGCTGTGGTTGTAAGATCTCACCTAAGGTTCTTGATACAATTTTATTGTCATCATTAGACGAGATCGTTGATCCTAATCTTTTAGTGGGTAACCATACGCGCGACGATGCTGCTGTGTACGATCTCGGCAATGGTGAAGCAGTCATTAGTACCACTGATTTTTTCATGCCAATTGTGGACGATCCATTTACTTTTGGTCGTATTGCTGCTACCAATGCCATTAGTGATGTTTATGCTATGGGCGGTAAACCGCTAATGGCAATTGCTATTTTCGGCTGGCCAATCGATAAACTCTCCCCTGAAGTAGGACAACAAGTTATTGAAGGCGGTCGTAGTGTATGTCAAGCTGCCGGCATGATACTAGCTGGCGGGCACAGTATTGACTCACCCGAACCTATTTTTGGGCTTGCGGTGACTGGTCGCGTAAAAACCAAGCACCTAAAAGAAAACTCAACTGCTAAAGTGGGAGATAAAATCTATCTCACTAAGCCTTTAGGTATTGGTATTTTAACCACTGCACAAAAACAGAAGAAAATCAGTAAAGAGGATGAAACTCGTGCGATTGATACTATGTGTCAGCTCAATGATATTGGTATCAAACTTGCCACCATAGAGGGAATTAATGCCATTACCGATGTGACTGGTTTTGGCTTAGGTGGTCACCTTAGTGAAGTATGTGCAGGCTCTAAAGTATCGGCAATCATTAATTATGACAAGATACCAATGCTAGAAAATATTAAAAACTACCTAGCACAAGGATGCTCACCAGGTGGTGCACAGCGTAACTTTGACAGCTATGGTCAACACTTGAGTGTAATGACTTCTGAGCAGCAATCCATTATTTGCGATCCGCAAACCAGTGGCGGTTTATTAATTATGGTGTCTGACTCAGCTAAAGTTGAATTTGATGCTTTAATGAAAGATGCGGGATTTGAATTAGAGGCAATTGGGGAGTTAGTTGAGTCAGATAACTCCAAGCCAACCATTCAGGTTACATGAGTGAGCTTACTCAAATAGATGATTTTACAAAACTATTTATTGGTGACACACCTCTAATAGATACACGTGCGCCAATTGAGTTTAATCAAGGTGCATTTCCATATACCCAAAGTCTACCCTTAATGAGCGATAAAGAGCGTGAGCTGATTGGCACCTGCTATAAAAACAATGGTCAACAAAAAGCTATTGAGCTTGGTCATGAACTGGTGCAAGGCGAAGTAAAAGAAGCTCGAATTCAGGCATGGCTTGAATTTATTAAAAATAATCCGAATGGGGCGTTATATTGTTTTCGTGGTGGCTTACGTTCACAAATTACGCAGCAATGGATTTATGAGCAATCTGGTATCGACTATCCACGCATTAAAGGCGGTTATAAAGCATTACGTCGATTTCTAATAGATGAAACAGATCGTATTATGAATAAGATCACCCCAGTGGTGATTGGCGGACGAACGGGCTGTGGTAAGACTTTGTTACTAGACAAGATAGAAGCACAGATTGATTTAGAAGGTTTGGCTAATCATCGTGGTTCTGCCTTTGGTAATACAACCACTGTACAACCTACACAAATAAACTTTGAAAATAAGCTGGCAATAGAACTGTTAAAGAAGCAAAATTACACGCATTTAGTGTTTGAAGATGAGGGTTCGAATGTCGGTACAGTGCATATTCCTGATTGTATACAGGCCAAAACATCTAAGGCAGATTTAATCTTATTAGAGGCTAGTATTGAAGAACGTTTGACCGTGAGCATGGATGCCTATGTGATCAATATGTGCCGAGATTTTATTGCTCAAGATAATGAAAATGGCTTCGATAATTTTTCTAATTATTGGTTGAGAAGTTTAGAAAAAATTCAAAAAAGACTGGGGCTTGAGCGCTATCAGGTAATGCACACATTGATTAGTAATGCATTAGAGCGATACAAAACTAAAGATGAGGCTGATGGTTTTTTTCCTGTGGTTGAAGAGCTATTGGTTGGTTATTACGACCCGATGTATGACTATCAAATCAAAAAGAAAGAAAAAAGAATTATATTTAAAGGCAATGCTGTTGAAGTGCTGGCTTATCTAGGTGATCGATCGCTTTTCTAAAAGTCTCTCAAGCCAATTTTAATGTCGGTAACCGGCTTTGCACTACAAGCCAAAATTTCTCCTTGAGAGAGTGGTACTAAGCAATCTTTATGTATGACATCACCGGACAAGAGTTGTAGTATACAACTACCACAGTGTCCTTGTCGACATGAGTAGTTGATCATTACATTGTGCTCTTCAAGTTCAGTTAGAATTGAGTGTTCGCCATACACATACAATGATTCAGTTTTACCGTTGATGTTGTCAATGTCAATTCTAAACATTCATTAAAGCTGAAAATCGTCAAAGTCAGAATCATCAGCATCAATGGTATTGTCAATCGCACTCACCAAGTATGAAGTAATCTCTGTTTCTTGCGGTGCTACCTGGACATTGTCAGAGTCTAACCAATGATTAATCCATGGCAATGGATTAGCACGTTCTTCAAAGATTGGTGTAAGTCTTAATGCGCTCATACGTACATTGGTAATGTATTCTAGATATTGTTTTAGAATCTCGGCATTTAGACCAATCATTGAGCCGTCGCGGAATAAATATTCTGCCCAGTCTTGTTCTTGCTCACAAGCTTCTTTAAACATGTTGACGACTTCATCCTCAGACTCTTTAGCAATCTTTTCCATGTCAGGATCATCTTTACCATCACGCATTAGATTGAGCATATGTTGTGTACCAGTCAGGTGTAGAGCCTCATCACGCGCAATCATCTTAATAATCTTGGCATTGCCTTCCATCACCTTACGCTCAGCAAAAGCAAATGAACAAGCGAAGGATACATAAAAACGCACTGCTTCAAGAATATTAACTGACATCAGTGTCAAATATAGTTTTTTCTTTAGGCAATACAAATCAACATCTGCATTCTCGCCATTAATTTCAAGTTTGCCTTCTCCATGTAGTAAGTAAGCCTGTGTACATTTAATCAAATCATCATAGTTTTTAGAAACACTTTCAGCACGCTGAATAATTTCATCAGTTTTCATAATGTCGTCAAATATTACGCCTGGCTCATTCACAATGGCGCGGATAATGTGCGTATAAGAGCGTGAATGAATGGTCTCAGAGAATGACCAAGTCTCAATCCAATTTTCTAATTCTGGTAGAGAAACAATCGGTAAAAAGGCAATATTGGGGCTTCTACCTTGGACCGAATCTAGTAAGATTTGATATTGTAAGTTAGAGATGAAGATATGTTTTTCATTCGGTAATAACCTAGCAAAATCCATCTTATCTTTAGAAACATCAATCTCTTCTGGTCGCCAGAAGAAGGACAGCTGCTTCTCAGTTAGCTTTTCAAACATTTCAAATTTCTGTTTGTCAAAACGTGCAACATTCACTGTGTCGCCAAAAAACATTGGTTGTGTAAGCGTATCACTAACGACTTTACTAAAAATACTATATGACATCGATTTATCTCCTACAATTTGCAAACGCCATCAGCACAAGCATTATCATCTTCTTTTTCAATCATATTCTCACCACCACCATCACGAGTCGTATGATAATAAAGCGTCTTAATACCGTACTTATAAGCTTTTAGAAGATCCATTAGGAATAATTTCATTGGTACTTTATTGCCATCATATTGTGCTGGATCATAATGTGTATTGGTTGAAATAGACTGATCAACAAACTTTTGCATAATTGCACAAAGCTGCAAGTAACCTTCATTATCTTTAATGTCCCAAAGTAATTCATATTGGCTTTTCAAGGCTTCATACTCGGGCACAATTTGTTTAAGAATGCCATCTTTTGATTGCTTGATCGAAAGAAAGCCTCGAGGTGGTTCAATGCCGTTAGTTGAATTAGAGATTTGTGATGAACTCTCACATGGCATTAATGCAGTCAAAGTAGAGTTTCTCAAGCCAGTAGCAACAATATCATTACGTAGTGCATCCCAATCGAGTGCTAACTCTGTGCCACAAAAAGCATCAATGTCTTTTTTGTAAGAATCAATTGGCATAATGCCTTGAGCGTAGTGAGTCTCATTAAATAATGGACAAGCGCCAAGTTCATTAGCCAATTTATTAGACGCCTTAAGTGAATAATACTGCAAAGCCTCAAAGGTTTTATGAATCAATGGGTTGCCCGAACCATCTGAATACTTAACACCATTTTTAGCTAAATAATAAGCTAGATTGGTAACACCGATACCGAGTGTACGACGATTTTTACTCGCCAACTCAGCCGCTTTGATTGGGTAATCTTGATAATCAAGTAATGAATCCAGTGAGCGTACAATAATCTCAGTAATATCTTCTAGTTCATCTAAGCTATCAAGCGCACCCAGATTAACCGCTGAGAGTGTGCACAAGGCTACCTCGCCATTTTCATCTTGTACGGAATACAAAGGCTTGGTGGGTAGAGTGATCTCCATACACAAATTAGACTGACGTACCGGTGCTTGTTTAGCATCAAAGGCGCCATGGGTATTGCAATGATCAACATTTTGTAGATAAATACGTCCTGTATTAGCGCGCTCTTTCATAAATTTAGCAAATAATTCTCTAGCCTTGATGGTTTCTTTTCTAATCGAACCATCCTGTTCGTATTGCTCATACAGACGTGTAAACTCGGCTTGATCAACAAAGAAGGCATCGTATAGACCGGGCACATCATGTGGTGAGAATAGGGTGATATCACCATCCACTAAGAAACGCTGATACATTAATTCATTAAACTGCACACCATAATCTAAATGACGAATTCGATTTTCATCAGTACCCGTATTATTTTTAAGTACCAACAACTCTTTGACTTCAAGATGCCATAGTGGGTAGAAAAGGGTGGCAGCACCACCACGTACACCACCTTGAGAGCAAGATTTAACCGCTGTGTGGAAATGTTTATAAAAAGGAATACAACCAGTATGAGTGGCCTCACCGCCGCGAATTGGACTGCCAATCGCACGAATCCTGCCAGCATTGACACCTATACCGGCTCGTTGTGAAACATATTTAACAATGGCCCCTGCAGCTGCACTGATCGAATCTAGATCGTCATCAGCCTCAATTAATACACAAGAAGAGAATTGACGAGTCGGAGTGCGAACTCCGGCCATAATGGGTGTTGGTAGGGATATCTTAAAATTAGAAACTGCATCGTAAAAACGCTTGACAATATCCATACGTGCTAGCGCTTCGTATTCTTGAAATAAGCACATACCAACTAACATATATAACAATTGAGGTGATTCGTAGATTTCACCAGTAACACGGTTTTGTACTAAGTACTTACCTTCTAATTGTTTAACCGCAGCATAAGAAAACTTCATGTCGCGCCAATGATCAATATATTTGTCTAATTCATTGATTTCTGCTTTAGTGTATTTATTTAAAATATCCTTGTCGTAAATACCCAAATCAGTAAACTTTTTAACATGTTCATACAGTGGTGGCGGAGTGAAAGATTTAAAAGCTTTTTTACGCAAATGAAAGATTGCTAAACGCGCCGCTAAATACTGATAATCAGGTACGTCAGTGGAGATTAAATCAGCCGCAGATTTAATGATGGTTTCGTGGATATCTTCAGTCTTAATACCATCAAAAAAAGCCAACTGCGCATTGATCTCAACTTGTGATACACTAACCCCTTTTAAGTCTTGCGAAGCCCAGTGCACTACGCGATGGATTTTCTCCATATCAATGGACTCTTTCTTGCCATTGCGTTTAGTGACTTGAATGTCTTGGTTCATCATCTCCCCCGGTAGAGAAACACTACATATAGTGTTAATAAAAGTAAACTACAACTAAATATAGTGTGTTTTAGGTTTTATTGCAAGGGGGGAAATTATGAATTGTTAGTCCAAAATGGCGCAATTGTTTGATATAAAAGGGATGGCGGGTTTTAAAAAAAAATAAAAAAAATTTGGGTAAATTTCATCAAAAATATCATCTTTTCATGATGTATTAATATAGGAATTTAGCAAAAAAATACGTCAAGCCTTCTATGACAATGTTCTTGAATTTTTGGGATGATAAATTACCAAAAAAATAGGTTATTTTTTTAATATTAACAACCGAGTTAATTTATTAATTTTCTTTTAAGAATTTTTCCAACATTGGACTTTGGTAAAGTCTCAATCCATTCAATTTTTCTCGGAATTTTGTAGTGTACCAGATGCTCTTTACAGTAACTAATAAGCGCTTGTTTTTCTATGGTTGAATTTGGTTTTCTAACCACAAATGCTTTTACAGATTGGCCGCTAATTTTATGATCAATACCTACACAAGCTGACTCAATAACATCAGGGTGTTGATTAAGCACTTGTTCTACTTCACAAGGGTAAACATTAAAGCC
>DTVJ01000021.1:15340-18355 GCA_012963565.1 Piscirickettsiaceae bacterium | reverse complement strand
GCAAGTATATTTTGATGCTTTAATTTAGCTGCCTTTAATACACCACTGGTGCCACCTGTGTATTGCAATAATGCCACTTCATTTTCAAAATCTATATTAATTTTGACATCTGAATAGCTAGTTAAAATCTTATTCAAAGTTACATAATTAACGCCAGATTGTTTCTTAATAAAAAAAGTTTTGCGTTTGATACAAGTTACTAAATTAACCACATGACGTTTTACTATCGGTTGTAAATCTCCTACTTCAACTGTAATAACTTGTTTTATTTTTGTACTTTTAAGAATAGATTTCAGTGTTTTATAAAACACTTTAGCAATGATAATAGTTTCTACCTCTGCATCTAAACACTGCTTAAGGAGCTCATCACCGGTGTAGAGTGGATTGATCAGTGTAGCTGTTTTATCACTATACCACACACCAAATAAACAAGCGGGTAGCGTTAAAAGATTAGGCATCATAACGCCAACTGTACCCTTCGAAGTATTTTGCGATAAATAATTGGCAACTTTAACGCTACTGCGATAAAGCTGATCATAATTAATTACATGTTCTAGTCCAATTAATGCCCGATTATTAGGTTTATTCTCAAAGGCGTTATCAAGCAACTGAGTTAAATGCCATAGATTATTAGTCATGGCGCATCTCCTTCATGACTATCAATTAATTGACTGATAAAATGATCGAGTGTCTCTTGGTTGTCAATAACGGCTTGTACACCTAGTTGATATAGATATTCTAGGTATTCATCTTCAGTGTTATCTAGACTTGAAGAGTGAGATTTATCGATAAGTGGGTTAATCCTTAAATAGTTAGGATTTGAGTTATACACTGCTTCTAGTTGATAGTTGGTAGCATCAGAAAAGGAGGTGGCAACTAAGTTACTACCATTCTCGCGCCACTCCATCGCACCCCAGTGCTTAACCTCATCACATTCAAGATAGGTATCCTGTTTACCACTACCTAATGAAAACATCATGGTATTTTTAGAGTAAAGATGTTTATTTAAATGCCTAAATTCTGCATACGCAGAGAGAGATGGATTGACCGCAAAGATTCCTCCATCAACAAAACAACGATGCTCTATACCATTAACCGACACCATGCTCGCTGGTGGAAAATAAGTAATAGCAGCAGTGGCGGCACGCATTACATCTTTTAAGTAGTAATTATGCCTATCACTCACTTTGGCTTTATGCTGACGAAAGAAATAATTTTTTCCTCGTGTTAAATCGTAAACTGGAATGAGGCATGGCTTTAACAATTCTTTAAGCTCACGGTTTTCAAAATATTGATTGTAGACAAATTGAGCACCTTCCTCATCGTACTTCACACCTAGCAATCCTGATGCTGATTTAATGCCTTGAATAAGAGATGATTGAAAGATGACTTTTGAATTTTTTACATATAATTGCACAATATCTTCTGCGCTATATTTAGGTCGTCCATCTTTCCCAGGAAGTAACAACCCTGCAACAATAAGGCCGCCAGTAGAATTGCCAGCAAATAAGTCAAAATAGTCTACTATCCTGGCATCTTCATCATTACTAAGCTCTTGTATCATTTTTTCTAAATAAGCTAATATAACGGCAGGCACAAGACCCCTGACCCCACCTCCGTCGATGGAGAGTATGCGTGTATGAATTTTATATTTTTTATTCATAAATTTTCAAAAATACCTGCGGCCCCCATACCACTACCGATACACATGGTCACCATACCATAACGTCCGCCTGTTCTATTTAAGTGATGAAGCAAGGTTGCTGTTCTAATACTGCCAGTTGCCCCTAATGGATGACCGAGTGCAATCGCACCCCCTAATGGATTAACTATGTCGAGGTCAAGGTTTAATTCTTGAATAACCGCCAGGCTTTGCGCTGCAAAAGCCTCATTCAGCTCAATATGCTCGATTTCGTGCTGTTTAATACCACATTGCTTTAATACCTTTGGAATGGCTAAAACTGGGCCTATACCCATAATTTTCGGATCTACACCACTGACAGCAAAGCCAACGAAACGTGCCATTGGGGTTAAGTTAAAACGAGTGAGTGCTTTTTCACTGCAGAGCATCACCGCGCTAGCACCATCACTCGTTTGTGAGCTATTGCCGGCTGTTACTGAGCCATTTTTATGAAATGCACCTTTTAACTTAGATAGTTGCTCAATAGAAGTATCAAATCGAATGCCTTCGTCTTGAGAGATAGTTGCTGAATTTTGCACTGCTTCTTTTGAGTTTAAATCATAAGTATGAGCAGTAACTGTATAAGGTTTAATCTCCTCTTGAAAATAACCCTTATTAATGGCATTAATGGCTTTTTGATGTGATTCAAATGCAAACTGATCTTGAGAGTCTCTATTAATATTATATTTTTTAACAACCTGTTCAGCCGTAGTACCCATGCCATAGGCAATGCCTAAGTTATCCTCATTAAATACTTTAATATTAAAAGCAGGATGATGACCCATCATCGGAATCATGCTCATTGACTCAACTCCACCAGCCACCATAATATCAGCCTCGCCTAAACGGATACGATCAGCCGCATAAGCAATGGATTGTAATCCTGAGGCGCAAAAACGATTCACCGTTACTCCAGAAACTGAATCAGGATAATTGGCCAATAAAGATGAAATGCGTGCAATATTTAACCCTTGCTCAGCTTCAGGCATCGCGCAACCAATAATAGTATCATCAATCATGTTTGGATCAACACTAGGATTGTCCGCCAACAAAGTTTTTAAAATAAAACTTAATAAATCATCTGGACGTACATTGTTAAACACACCGCCAGCCTTGCCAACGGGAGTTCTGATACTGCTAACGATATAGGCATTTTGAATCATGCTAGTTCCTCAGAGGTTTGTGTTTAATTAACATATGCTCAATCCTATCCTGAGTTTTATCCTGTTTTAATAATTCAATAAAATGTTTTTTTTCTAAGTCCAGTAGGTACTGACTATCTACTTTGGTATTGGCATCTAACTCACTACCGCAAATTACATCTGCAATCTTTT
>DTVJ01000021.1:0-15240 GCA_012963565.1 Piscirickettsiaceae bacterium | reverse complement strand
CTTTCAGATACTTTTGCCAAACCGATTTGTTCAAAATATTGAGCCAATGTCGGGAAAATATCCTTATGTTTTGAGGCACGTCTTGCCATTTCCTTGCAACCACCACCAGCAGGTAATAAACCAACGCCTATTTCAACCAGGCCGATATAACTTTCGGTATGAGCCACTCGACGATTACAATGTAATAGCATTTCACAACCGCCACCAAGCGCCAAACCTTCAACAGCAGCAATGGTTGGCAACTTGCTATATTTAAGTGCCATCAGTACTTGTTGGAGTAATTCAATCACCTCGTTAATTGGCCGTAAATCTTCAATGCTTGGTAAATTAGGTTTAAGCAGTTGCCAAGCTGTTTTCTTAACCTTAGTGAATAAATTTTGATGCTCAATCATGCCTAATTTAGCACCTGCAACAATTTCATAAAGATTGGCGCCTGCACAAAATGGTGCGCTATTTTGCCAAAGAATCATAGCTTTAAAATCTTGTTCAGCAATATCAATGGCTTTTCTAAGTGAATTGATTACCTCTAAATTGAGCGTATGTAACTTTGTTTTTAAACTAAAGATTGCAATGCCATCATTCTCATGGAAAAATCTCACCGAATCATTTTCAAAAATGGTTTCACCTTGTTCAACGCTATTCTCACCCATTAAAGTAGGGCGGTAGAGCTGACGCTCATAAACTACATGATTAGAATAAGGAATCTGCACACTATCAGCTGGTGCGTATGCGCCTTCATTGGTATAGAAGGCTGGAACATCATTAATCCAACTTGGGGTTGATATATTTTGATCATCTTGCAAAAATAAATCTAGCAATTGCTTAACACCATTAGCTTGCCAAAATTCAAAAATACCAACTTCCCAGCCAAAACCCCAATGTAGAGCCCAGTCAATATCTCTGCATGAATGGGCAATCTTTTGTAGATGATAAGCACTATATAGGCAAGTGTCTTTAATGACTGAATAAAGAAACTGAGCATGAGGGTGTTTATTGGCTTTAAGTAGACTAATCTGTTTGGTTATGTCTTCTTTTAAGATCGATTTAACTGACGAGTCTATCTCATAATTTGCTTTAACATAACTTTGTGATTCGACGTGATAAGCTTTAATTTCGCCATTTTCTTTTTTATAAATACCACACTTAGTTTTTTCACCTAGAGCATGTTGTTCTACCAAAGTATCTAACCACTTAGGGGTTTTAAAGTAATGATGCCAAGGGTCATCAACTAGTGTTTGATCAAATTGATCAAGTACATGTTTGAGAATATCCAAACCAACCAAGTCAGCCGTTCTGAAGGTGGCACTTTTTGGACGTTTTAGCTTAGTACCTGTGAGTGCATCAACTGTATCAAAGCCTATGGATAAACGCTGTGCATGATAGATGCACGAGGCAATTGAAAACACTCCAATACGGTTAGCAACAAAACCAGGCTCATCTTTAGCATAAAGAATGTTTTTACCCAGTTCTGAGGTAAAAAAACCTTCTAGCTGATCTAATATTTTAGTATCAGTTTGTTTGGTTGGTATTAACTCAACCAGCGACATATAACGTGGTGGATTAAAGAAATGAATGCCGCAAAATCGTGATTGTAAATCACTTAAATTTTGTCCAATTTGGTTAACACTTAAACTTGAGGTGTTAGTGGCTAAAATGACATCACTAGATAGATAAGGAAGTATTTTGTTAAATAATGCTTTCTTTGCGTCAATGTCTTCAACTATGGCTTCAATCACCAAATCGCAATCTGATAATTGATCTAAATCATTTTCAAAAGATACTGGCGTAATCCAAGATTGCTGTTTAGGATGGGTTAGTGCCTTAGGTTTGAACTGCTTGATTGATTCTAGATTTTCCTCAATATGATTTTGATAGCCAAATAATAAGGTTTGGATATTAGCATTCGCGAATACACCTGCAATCTGCGTACCCATTACACCACTACCTAAAATACCAACTCGATTAATCTTCATAATCATCCACCGCTAAGACCTTTTGGCGTAATTCAGTTAAGTTTAATAAAAGTTGATGCTCTTGTTGATTGATTTGCTGCTGATCGAGTAATGCATCAATGGCATCAAGTGTATCAACATACTTAACTCTCTTATAAACTTTCTCAGCTTCTATTGCAAGTTTGTAAGCTTGTTCTAATTCATCAAGAGGGGAGTCTTGTATAAATAAAACATCTTTTGTTAAGGAGTCTTTGAGTTGTTGATCATTAATCAGTAGATTTATAACCTTATTCTGTAAGCTAATAGCGGGCTTAGTTTGATTAATACCCCAAGGCAGAACAATCCACTTAAAGAATATTGAAAATTTAAATTGATCACAAATTTCCTTAAGTAGGATTTGAGACTGATGAATACGTTGCTCAATTGTCCATTGAATTAAATTATCGACATTTGAACCTAGTTTTTCCGAATATTTTAGAAGGGTAGAAATACCATACATTTTAATAAGTAGATCAGTAAATAAGCCATTCATGCTTTCTTGGAACTTAATGCCTGGTCCATATTTCATTAATACCATTTCAACTAAAAAGGCATAACTGGCACTAATACTAGCAAGCTGTCGATAATAAGGTTTGGTAATACCCCTTACATTTTCAGGTGCCTTAGCAAGCAGACCACAACTAAGCGCAAAAACAAGACTTTTTACTTTGACACTTGCTTGGTGAGCAAGGTGACTACCTAGAATCTTATTAAATAAAGAATAATCTTTACGCTCTAAACTTTCCAATTCATCTTTTAAGAAAGGGTGGCAGCGCATTAAACCCTGACCAAAAATAATCATTGATCGAGTCAAGATATTTGCACCCTCAACAGTAATGGCAATTGGTATTACTTGATAAATATTAGACAAATAATTAGACTTTCCGAGCATTACTGCTTTTCCACCATGAATATCCATGGCACGATTCACATTCTTTCTTAGCGCTTCAGTATGATGGTATTTCAAAATAGAAGAACTGATTGATGGGTTAAGGCCTTGATCTAATAAATTCAAATGAAAGGTTTGCATTGCCTTCATTTCCAGCGCATCTGCCGCCATTGGTACAATCTTTTCTGCCACACCTTGAAAGCGATAAAGCGACTGTTTAAACTGTTTTCTAATTAGGGCATATTCGAGTGATGTCTTTAAACTAAGCTCTACACCAGCCATCGATAAAGAGGGAAGTGATACTCCCCGACCTAGTGAAAGTGATTCCATCAGCATCGACCACCCTTGGCCAATCATTCTCTGTCCGCCAATCACTGCTGACATTGGGATAAAAACATCCTTACCTTGGTGTGGTCCATTGGTAAATTCAGAGCCAATAGGGTGATGATGTCGACCAATGCTCACTCCATCTAAAGCACTATTAACCAAAGCACAAGTGATACCCAAGGAGGATGCATCTCCAATCAAGCCATCTGGATCATAAGTTTTAAAAGCTAGACCAATAAGTGTTGCCATCGGTGCAAGCGTAGTATAACGTTTATCCCAATTCAAGCGAATACCTAAGGTTTTTTCACCCTGGTAATCTTGCTGACAAACCACGCCAGAATCAATCATTGCACCAGCATCAGAACCGGCCTCGGTTGAGGTTAATGCAAAACATGGAATTTCTTCGCCTGTCGCCAATTTAGGCAATAAGTTTTGCTTTTGCTGATCTGTACCATAATGCAAAATCAACTCTGCTGGGCCTAGTGAATTTGGCACCATAACGGTGACTGCTAATGAAGTATTGTAGCTAGATAATTGCGTTAAAATTTTGGCATGGGCTTGTGCAGAAAAATTTAGGCCACCATATTCTTGAGGAATATTGAGTGACCAAAAACCTTCAGATTTGATTTGATTTAGAGTTTGATCCGACAGACCAAACTGATTAAAAGTATTACAAAGTTCAGGCACCTTGTTATCAATAAAGTCTTGCTCTATAGTACTTAAAGGCTTGGTTTCAACGCTTAATAATTTGTCCCAATTAAGTTGATTAGAAAACAGTTGTTTTTCCCAGTGAGTATCACCACACTCCATTGCTACTTTCTCGGTATCACTGATAGAAAGTTTTGCCTTACTTGCAAAACGAGAAACAATAGGTTTAACTATTAACAATCTAAAAAATGGAACGAACAACACTAGGTTGACTAGTGTCAAAATTAAAGCCAAAATCCAAACAATTAATTGGTGTGCATTTAAACCAATGAATAAATAAAGCGTGGCTAGAGAAAAAACAAAGACAAAAATAGGCAAGAACCGCTCTATTCGAATAAACAAAGTAGTTATAACAACAACGAATATTAAGTAATACAGTGCTATCATAGGCTCATCATAACCTATTTTTTAGTACTGTTATTGAAAAACCACTAAATTGGTGAGGCAATTAATTGGGATTCGTTTAGGCCATTTTCGAGCAATAATTCACCCAAATAAATCAATACCTCTGCTGGTGCAGAAATATAAACATCAGATTTGTTAACTATTTCTAAATCAAGTGAGTCAAAAATGTGTTTTGACACCTTGTGACAATCGTTTTGACTAGACCGATTAAACTCACAAGAAATAGGGATGTAAGTGTATTCATCCATAATTGTCTGCCATGATTTGGCATGATTATCTAAGTAGGGTAATTGTTCATCGGCAGGATAGGCCCAATAAAAATGTACAGGGTTAGACATCTCTAATGAAAAAGCGTGCTCAACTAAGCTTCTAATCGGTGCAAAACCGCTATCCCACGCAATAAATACCATTGGTCGGGTTGAGGTTTCCTTAAGTACAAAAATTCCTTTTGGACCTTCAATAGCAATTGAAACCTTTGATTTAAGGGTTTTATTAAAAATAGCCACTGCAATAGGGTCTGTGGCAATATTTCTAATGTGAAATTCAAGTTCCATGCCATGACAAGGGCAAGAAGCAAGTGGATATCTAGAAGTTGACCCTTGAAAAGACAACTCTACATCTTGACCCGCCATAAATTGCAAAGTCTTTGATCTAGGTGTTTTGAGCGTGACAATGGCTAAATTCTCTGTTGTAAAGGTAATTTTTTTAACTTTAGTGTCAATAGTTTGAATTGGAATAGATTTCACATCGCCAATCAATGATAATTCTAGACCAATATCCGAAGCAGGTGCATTACAGCACATTAAAAACTCACTTTGGTCTTTTTGTTCGGCAGTTAAAACGAAGTCATGGTGTTTGATTTGTTTAATAGTGCCGCTGAGTAGTTTAGCTTTACAAGTACCGCAAGTACCATTACTACACTCGTAATGCATGGCAAGACCGTGACGTAATCCACCCTCAAGTACAGAATCGGCTGATGAGCATTCAAAATCACGATGGTGATTTTTAAGATGAACATTGAACAATGACTCAGACATAATAAGCATTGTAGACTAAAAGCAAAAATAAATTATCTGTAATGTTTTTCTACACTTGAATATTGGACGGTTTTTAGCTCAGAGTAGGGTGGTGATATTGAAAAATTTGCTAAATTTTTAAATCTATTTAAGAATACAATAGTAGCTAAATAGTGGGAGTTTGTATTGCACAATGATTATATTTAAGAAAACGCTAAAAATCTTATTACTAAGTCTATTGCTTGTCGGCTATTCATTAGCGCATGCGCAAGAGTATTCACACCCTAGTGTTACTCACTTAATTGAAGCGAATGATGAACCAGTGGGTGTGGTGTTTGAATTAATTGAGAGCGACAAAAACACATGGCAGTGGGCCGCACCGATGATTAAAGATTTAAAAGGGCAATTAAAAGCAAAATACCCCAATATTGAAATCGCCGTGGTTTCACACGGTCGCGAGCAGTTTCAATTGATTAAGAAAAGAGCTGAGCTCCAAAAAGAGGCGATTTCAATATTAGATGATCTTGTTCGTAAAGAGAATGTAAATCTGCATGTTTGTGGCACACACTCATCATGGTTTGGTATAAAGCCAAGTAGTTATATTGATATTGTTGATGTCGCTGAGAGCGGACCAGCTAAGATTAACGATTATATTAACTTGGGCTATATATCCATCCAACTTTATTATATAAAGCCTAAAAAGGATTCAAATCAATAATTGATTAGCAGGGGGGCGTTAAATCGATAATAATTAGTTTGATAATACTATAATTTAACATAATATAAATTATGCGTAGTTATTAGAGCTGTTGGGAAATAATGCTTGAGAGTGCCTGTATATGGTCATCACGGTCGTTTAACGCAGGAATATAACTAAACTCCTTGCCACCAGCTTCCATAAAATACCCTCTATTCTCTTCATCGATCTCTTCTATGGTTTCCAAGCAATCAACAGAAAAACCTGGGCAAATCACTTGTACATGATTAGTGCCATTTTTCGCTAGATATTCCAAACTACTCTTGGTTTGAGGTTTAAGCCATTCTTCGCGGCCGAATATTGACTGAAAACACAGTTGATACTCATCTTTTTGCAAATCAAGCGCCTCAGCGAGCAGTTGAGTCGTATTAACGCAGTGCTCGTAATAAACGTCGCCATTATCAACAAAACGTTGTGGAATGCCGTGAAATGAGATCATAAGCTTGTCAGGCCTACCGTATTGGGCTTGATGCTCATTCACTGAATTAACCAAAGACTGAATATAACCCTTATCTTGGTAATAATCATCAATAAACGTTAGTTCTGGTTTGTTTTCCCACGAATCAAGGGTTTTGTTGATAACATCAAGGGTTGAAAGGGTTGTTGTATCAGAATATTGTGGATAAAGTGGTAGAACGATAATTTTTTCACAGCTGCTTTCTTTTAACTTTTCAAGTGCCGAAGGAATCGATGGATTGCCATAACGCATACCCATTTCAAACACCAAATTATCATGCTGACTAAGTAGTGTTTTTTTAACACCTTGAAGCTGTAATTGAGTGATATTTAACAACGGCGAACCCTTGCCAAATTTATCCCAAATTTTTTCGTAATTTTTGGCAGATTTTGCTGGCCTTATATTCAAAATAACCACGTTTAATGCTAACCACCAAATCAGTTTGTTCGGTGGCTGAATAACCCGATCATCTGACAAAAATTGCTTTAAATATCGCTTTAAAGCAGGCTTTGTAGGCGCATCTGGTGTGCCAAGATTGGTGAGTAAAATTCCAGTTTTCATTAAAAATTTTCTAGGTTTTGATCAATAAAATTTCGCACAAAATCATGTGTTTGAGCTGAGTGAAATCGGCCTACTTCTTCACCTCTAATAAAGGCAATAACCGTTGGAAATCCACGCACTGAAAACTGCCCTGCAATTTTCATATTTTCATCCTCCGCTTCAAGCTTTGTTAATGCAAATTCGCCATTATTATACTCTGCTGTTACGGCAGTGAGAATGGGCTCTAAAATCTTACACGGACTACACCAATTAGCAGAAATATCCAAAATAACGAGTTGTTTATGTGATCGTTCAATCACCAGGGAATGAAAAGTCTCGATCGAAACTTCAATAGGGGCAACACTAACCATATTAATCAATCAGTATGAACGACTAATAGTGTTTAAACTGTCACGTTTTTTTCGTGCCATGCGAGAAATAATTGCACTAACAATTAGGCCAGAAATTAGACCAAGAAATAGAATAATTAAGGTATTAATACTTGAGTCATTTGAGGATAAATCAAGGATATCTTTTGATTCAATATTTTGGCTAGAAAGGGTGTTATTTTCTTGCTCAAGCTTATTTATATCTAATTTAATATTGTCTTGAATTGCTTTCATATCAACGATTTTAGAAGATAACGTTTGATTTTCAAGTTGTAATTTATTAATAGTCTCTTTAAGTACTTGCACTTGTTCAGCATCACTATTATCAACAATTACAAGTGTAGATTTTGGAGCTATTTGAGTTAAATGATTAGATAAAATCCAACCTGATAAATCATCCAATGAAACCTGCGACCAACCAGAATAATGCATGGTTAATAAACTTAACTTTGTATCTTTTGATAAGGTTCTAATAATGCTAGATGCGCTCGTTTTGTCAGATCGTAAAAACGTATCATCATGAGTTGTATAAATATTAGAGATGGAAAACACACTAAAAGACAAAAACAAGAGTGTGATAAATAAGCTATATTTTTTCATGGTAATTAAATTCGTAAAATTCACATATAGTATAAGCAAAAACAGGTGAAAAATCATAAAAACAGCATTAAATACTAAAAAATCATTAAAAATCAACTACTTACATTATAAATCTTGATGTTTAATTATTTAAACGATTCGGGTACTAGTCTATAGTCGATATTATTTTAATCAAAAAGTCGCTTAAATCGAAAATTTAAAGCTAATTCCTGAAAATAGGGGGAAAGTATGTATTTTTTTTAAGTTAACAATTAGGATCAAACTCTTTTACTTACAAATTTACCAGTAAGACGATATTTCTGTTTTGGGCTTTTTGGTTTGTCAGGAATAGTTAGCTCAAAAAACTTACAATCAATAAGAGGATCCAAAATAGTTTGTTTGAATTTTGTCTTATTTGTTCTTTGTAAAATTTTTATCAACTCGGCAGCGGTGTTTTCTTGCGCACAATTTTTTAAAATTTTAACTTGATCACTACTTAATTTTTCAATGTTAATACTTAGTCCCTTCTTAATCCCTGATATATCTTTTGACCCTATTGTATCAATGCTTTCTTGCAAATTTAATCCTTGTTGATTTACGCCAGTTTTGTTAATAATATTACGCTTAAGGTCTTTATTCCAGTCTGGATTTTCATCATCCTTTTTAGTGTTTTTACTCTTTTTGTTTCTGCTGAACAAACCCATAACGACTTAAATTTATATGATTCAATGTTTAAAGTTTAACAAAAACCCCGCTTTTATGAAAAATATTTGCAAAATTGATGGTTTTATTGACTTAAAATTTGATTTAAGAATAGCTTTAGGCGATTAGATTCAGGGTTATTAAAGAATGCTTCAGGTTCATTCTCTTCAATAATTTGCCCTTCATCCATAAAAATTATTCTATCTGCTACCTTTTTGGCAAAACCCATCTCATGAGTTACACAAATCATTGTAATGCCCTCTTTAGCCAGTTCTACCATTACATCTAGCACTTCTGAAATCATTTCTGGATCAAGCGCTGAAGTTGGTTCATCAAAAAGCATTATTTTTGGTGATGTGCATAACGCTCTAGCGATTGCAACACGCTGCTGCTGGCCACCACTAAGCTGATTTGGATACTTCTCAGCTTGGTCCCTAATACCAACCCTATCTAGTAATTTAAAGGCTCCTTCAATTGCCTGTTGTTTAGTTTCATTGTGTACCCAGATCGGGGCAAGTGTTAAATTGTCAACAATACTAAGGTGTGGAAATAAGTTGAAGTGTTGAAATACCATAGATACCTCAGACCTAACTTGTCTAATTTTCTTAACGTCATCAGTTAGTTCAATACCGTTAACAACAACACTACCTTCTTGAAACTTTTCTAAAAAGTTAACACAGCGTATTAGAGTAGATTTACCACTGCCAGAAGGTCCACAAACAACGATAATTTCACCCTCTTTAACCTTTAGGTTTATATTGTTAAGCGCCTGGAACTCTCCAAACCATTTGTTTAAGTTGCTGATTTTAATAATATCGTTACTAGATCTTTCTTTTGTATTCATTTTTAAGCCTTTTGGTGTTCTTCTTGTTCTGTACTAAAACGTTTTTCTAATGCTTTTGAATATCGTGACCATGAGTATAGGATCACCCAAAAAACAATCATTACAAAAACATACCCTTCTGTTTCATTACCAAGCCAATTTTCATCATTAGAGCTTAGTCCCACAATTGCTAACATATCGAATAAACCAATGATTAATACCAAAGTTGTATCTTTAAAAAATGAAATTTGAAAACCTACGATATTCGGAATAGAGATCTTTAATGCTTGCGGTAGAACAATTAACATAGTTTTTTGATAATAACTTAAACCAATTGCATCTGCTGCCTCATATTGCCCTTTAGGGATTGCTTGAAGGCCTCCTCGAATTACCTCAGCAAAATAGGCCGTTTGGAATAGTGTAATACCAATCAGCGCTCGCAAAAGCTTGTCAAAGCTCATGCCTTCTGCAAAAAATAATGGTAGTACTACAGAAGCCATAAACAGAATAGTAATAAGTGGCACACCACGAAAGAACTCGATATAAATAACACAGAAAAATTTAATAATTTTCATCTCTGACCGCCTGCCTAACGCCAACATAATACCCAGAGGAAAAGAGGCAATCATACCAACTACAGAGATTATTATGGTTAGCATTAACCCACCCCATTGGTGAGTTTCAACTATTTCCAATCCTAGGCCACCGTAAAGCAAGAAGAAAGTGACCACTGGGAAAATAATAACCATGGCAATTATGATCTTAAATTTATGCTCGTAAGTACCCATTAAACGCGTAAATAGTACACATGCAATTGCTAAACCCAAAACCGTCAGTGGACGCCAGTATTCTTCCGGTGGATAAAAACCGAAAGTAAATAGGTTGATATTTTCACGAATATAGCTCCAGCATGCGCCTTCTTTACTGCATTGGTCATTTGGTACGGCAGAAAATGTTGCATCAAAAAATATCCAGTCTGCCAATGGTGGAATGATTAAATACAATAGATATAGGGCGAGTAGTGATAAAAAGCTGTTAATCGGCGTAGAAAATAGATTTTCTTTAAGCCAGTTAATGATGCCAATTTGATAAATAGGCGGCTTTTTAGTTACTTGTTGCTCAAATACTGCCATCTATCGCTCCTTAATACTCATCTTATGATTCACAATGTTCAAAATCAAAGAAATAAATAGTGAGATGGTTAAATAAACTGCCATCGTCATGAGCATAATTTCAATTGCTTGACCTACTTGATTCAGCACAGTGCCAGCAAAGGTACTAACTAACTCAGCATAACCAATCGCTGCTGCTAGTGAGGAGTTTTTAGTCAGATTTAAATATTGATTAATAATAGGTGGAATTGCCACTCTCAAGGCTTGTGGCAAAATTACCAGCTTTAATGATTGAATTTGAGTTAAACCAATAGCTAGAGCGGCTTCCTTTTGCCCTTTACTAACTGACTCAATACCTGAACGTATCGCCTCAGCAATATAGGTTGCAGTATAGACACTAAGTGCAAATGCTAAGGATAAGAACTCTGGAGATAAGGTCATACCGCCTTTAAAGTTAAAACCTTTAAGTGCCGGATAGTCAAAATATAAAGGTGACCCTAGTAGTAAATATACCAATATTGGAAGACCTAAGATCAATGACAGTGAATACCAAAATGTATGAACTTCTATACCCGTGATATCGTGTTTTATCTTGAAAAAACGTTTCATTATTATAGTAAGAATGATTCCAACTATAAATGCAATAAATACCCAAATAAAACCATCTTCTGCAATTGGTTTAGGCAGGTAGATACCCCTTAAATTAACAAAAATTGAATCAAAAAATTCAAAGCTTCTTCTAGGATGTGGAAAACTAATTAGCGCAATGTTGTACCAAAATAGAATTTGTAAAAGAATAGGGATGTTTCTGAACAGCTCAATATAGCCACCAGCTAACTTAGCAATTAACCAATTGTTAGACAATCTAGCTATACCAATAATTAAGCCAATGAGTGTGGCAAATAAAATACCCACTATAGAAACGACAATGGTATTAATCAGCCCAACATAAAATACGGTAAGGTTTGATGAGGTTGAAGAATAATCGATTAAATATTCGGCAATATCAAAGCCTGATTCCGCTTCTAAAAATCCAAAACCAGTTTGAATACCACGACTTTCGATATTGACAAACATATTGTCAACAGCCTGGTAGAAAAAAGCAATAATCGCCACTAAAGCAATTAATTGAAATAAGTATGCCCTTACTTCATTGTTATAAAAAAAAGAAAAGAATGACCTAATTTTAGTCGTCATATCACCCAATTATAAAAAAGCCAGACTGGTTTTTATCAGGCTGGCTTTTATTAACTAGTTATAGATAATAACTTATCTAAATGGTGGCGAATAGAGAATACCACCTTGAGACCAAAGTGCATTTAAGCCCCTGGAAATGTTAAGTGGTGTACTCTTGCCGATATTACGTTCAAAACTTTGAGCGTAATTACCCACCTGAGAGATAATATTGAAGCCCCACTTCTTATCAAGACCAAGGTAATCATTTAATTTACCTGAATTACCCAATAAACGATTAACTTCAGGGTTGTTTGACGACTTGTGAGCATTATGACTATCAACACCTAGTTCTTCAGCTGTAACCATAGCGTTTAGTGACCATTTAACAATATTAAACCATTTATCATCACCTTGACGTACCACAGGACCTAGAGGCTCTTTAGATATAACATCTTCTAATACTACTGCAGATGATGGATCTTTTAGTGTCGTTCTAAGTGCATACAATTGAGACTGATCAGAAGTTAGTACATCACAACGTCCAGACTCAAAACCATTCCTAGATTGAGCTGAAGTATCGGCCAAAGATGAGTTGTAACTCATGCCGTTTGATCTAAAGTAGTCGGCTAAGTTAAGCTCGGTGGTAGTACCAGCTTGTAAGCAAAAAGTAGCACCATCTAAATCTTTTACACTTGTAACACCTAACGATTTATTAACCATAAACCCTTGGCCATCATAATAGTTAACGCCAGCAAAATTAAGACCTAACGAGCCATCACGAGTTAGTGTCCAAGTTGTATTTCTTGAAAGCATATCAATTTCACCACTCTGTAGCGCTGTAAAACGCTCTTTGGCGGTCAACGGTACAAATTTAACTTTCGAAGAATCACCCAATGTAGCTGCTGCTACTGCACGACAAACATCAACATCTAAACCCTTCCATTTACCCGACGAATCAGTAGAAGAAAAACCCACTAAACCAGTAGAAACACCACAACTTAGACTTCCTTTGGCTTGAACATCACTTAGTGTATCTGCTTGCACACCGTAAGCACTAATCGCCAACAAAGATGCAGCAGAAAACTTTAACAATTTATTCATAACTTCCCTCAAAATAAAAAAAAGCAACTCCCCCGTGGAATTACATATAGGCCAGTTTAACAATTAATTGTGATCTATATTTTATTTTTTTGGGAAAAAGATAATAGTCCTAGGATGGTCGCGACAGAGGCTATGATTATTAATGGCTTAAGATGTACCAGTGGAGAATAAGAACTGTAAATTGAAGCTAAAGCGGAACTTGCCGCAAGTAGTGTAAATAAAGCCAATAATGGCTTAATAAGATGCAAAACGTGCATTTTTTTCTCCCCCGAAAATATGTTTTTTTAGTGCAGTGTTACGCTACTACCATCTAGTAATTGAGATACAATCGATCGCGTAGAGCAAGCACTTTTAAGTGAGGCTCTAGTGAACCATTTGTTGGCTTGTTGTCTATTAATCTCTGCACCATCGCCAGTCATATAAGCAAACCAAACGTTATATTGGGCTAACAAATTACCCTGCTGTGCAGCGCGTTTATACCAGTAAAAAGCATGTTTTGTGTTTCGAGTAACATTAATGCCTTTTTGAAAAATATTGGCCAAAGCGTACTGTGCTTCTGCATCGCCGGTATAGGCTTTTTGCTGTAAATCAATCGTCTCAAGATTTAACTCAGACTCTGCTAATAGATGTTGGTGTATCTGATGCATAAAAATTCCCCTATCTTGTTGATTATTTAAGCGAAATATACCATTGCTTTTAAAGTAAATCAACAACAATATGTAAAAAAAACAACTATACAAATAATTACATATAAATCAATGACTTATACTAGTTTTATGGTATTTTTAACTTACTAGTATTTTTTAACTAAAGTTAATTAAAACTACTACTGGTAAAAACTAACTATAATAGGTAAAAAATACATAGAATTAAAGGGGTAATATATGCCAACAAAAACAAAAGAATATTTGGCTAAAGTTCGCAATAAGACTGGCTTTTCTGACTATAAGATCTCTCAAGAATATGCTATCAATCAATCAAATTTGAGTAAATATAGTTCGGGTAAATCCGCCCTTTCTGAGATGCATGCTTGGCTGTTTGCTGATATTTTGGGACTTAACCCCGCTGAAGTGGTGGCCAATACAAAATTAGAACATGCAAAATTGAGTGGTAATAAATCGAAGTCCAAATTTTGGCAGGAGCAGCTGGAAAAGCTTGCAAATGGATCAATACCTTTAAAAATCAATATTGCACAAATTAACCCTATTGTAGGTGATTTAAACAATAATGCACAGAACATCATCGATCTATCGCTTGAGGCATTTGAATCTGGCACGCATTTGTTGGTATTTCCAGAATTATCTCTCATTGGTTATCCACCAGAAGACTTACTTTTACGTGAAGGTTTTATTACCCAAATAGAAGATAAAATTGAATTCATACGCACACAATTGCCTGATGAAATGAGTGTTTTGTTCGGCGCCCCTGATCGAGTTGATGGCCATTTATACAACAGTGCTTACTTAGTCCAGCATGGCCGATTACGTACTTATCATAAGCAACGTCTACCTAATTATGGTGTGTTTGATGAAAAACGCTACTTTGAGCCTGGCAATGAATCTTTTGTATTTGAATGCCAACAAAGAAGAATTGGTGTGGTAATTTGTGAAGATGCCTGGGAAGTAGAGCCTGTAAATGCAGTGGTTAATCATGGCGCTCAAACTGTCATTAGCCTCAACGCCTCCCCTTTCCAAATTGGTAAGCATGATGATCGTGTTCAAATCATCAAACAAAGAGTACTAGAAAATAACATTGATTTTATTTATGTTAATGCAGTTGGTGGACAAGATGAGTTGGTGTTTGATGGTGGATCATTTGTAATGAATGCCTCAGGGGTAGTAACTCACCAATTACCTTTCTTTAAAGCCTTGGTGCATGGACTAGATAGCCCAATCACACAAGATACTGAGCAGCCTTTTGAAAAAACAGTTTACGATGCTTTGGTGTTATCAACCAAGGACTACATACAAAAAAATGGCGTTTTTAATGGTGCTGTGATTGGCTTGTCCGGTGGTATTGATTCAGCACTGACTTTAGCTATTGCTGTCGACGCCTTAGGTAGTGAACAGATTCAAGCTATTATGATGCCATATGAATACACTTCAAGCATGAGTCTAGAAGATGCTAAAGCTCAGGCTAGTAGCATGAATGTTGAGTATCACGAGATTAACATTCATAGTATGGTTGATAGTTTTAATACACAACTTAGTACTCTATTCGCAGGCACTGAAGCGGACACCACGGAGGAAAACTTACAGGCACGTATTC
>DTVJ01000020.1:1380-11931 GCA_012963565.1 Piscirickettsiaceae bacterium | reverse complement strand
ATAAAATTAATTACATTCCACCAAGCATTATGGAGATGAAGAAAGATAGCGATGGCAATCTTAAATTAAGCATGACGGTTTCAGAAGAAGAGTTAATCGGAACCTATGCAGCCAGTGCACCTGAAAACATTGACCTCATTGTTATGGGTAAACCCGCCGATGGTAGTGCCGGTAGTGGCTGTATGTGTGCCTCACATCGTGCCGTACGTGGTGTTATTACTGAAATGAGTGCTTATGGTGAGTTCACCGTTACTGATATGGAGGCCGGCCTAGAACACTTAAAGCGCGGTACTGCAGCTAATGTTGATACCATGCTGGTAGTCGTCGAACCTTACTATAGATCACTAGAAGCGGGTGCACGCACGGCTTCACTTTCACATGAACTGGAAATTCCCAATATTTTTATTGTCGCCAATAAAGTTAAAACCCAAGCGGATCAAGCTGCTATTGACCAATTTTGTGAACAGCACGATCTACCAATCCTCGGCTATGTACCCCTAGAAGAGCAATTCATAGAAGCTGAACGTCAAGCTAAAGCGCCTATTGATTTTGACCCAAACTGTGCTGGAGCTAAAGCAATTTATGAAATCGCTTTGAAACTGGCAGAACTAGATACAGAAAAACGATCTCTGCGTCCACTTCCAGACAAGGCTAATGCATATGCTAAAGGTTATGCGGATGCTCAAGCGGCAAGTGCTACAGACTCAACTAAAGAGAAGTAATTTAAATTACTTAGTAAAGTAACTTTGGTTGCGTCACTCTTAATACTGGATTCTGTAGTAATCGTATTGTTGATTTATTGACTGGGTAACAATTATCTGAGATTTATAAATGAATCTAGCTACTGAAAATGCCAATATTAGCATTGCAGACAATGGTGAGTTGGTATCGATAAATTGTAGTGATGCACTTACGTATCACACTGGCAATGCATGGTTTGGTGTAGCCATTGCCTTTCGTGCATTAGAGGTTGCAGCAAATGCATTTAAAAATGCCAATCAAACTTGGGATCGGAACCAATTGACTATTGTATCTGCGCATCCTGGACCTGGCGTTAAAGATACGATTGAGTATATAACTCATTGCATTAGTAACCAAAGATTCCAGCTGACAGAAGAATGTAAGAGTTCCAACGCTTGCAATAGTAATATGCGATTTGCTTGGTGGATTAGTAACGACACCCATACTGCTTTTATTAATCTACGCCATAATTTCATCCCAACCTTATTCAATGAGTTACTAGATAGACTTGGTACCATTGATGAGAAAAATAGTGATCAACAGGATTTTAAAAAATTAAAACAAGATTTAGCAAACAACATCTTACAACAGCCATTGCCGGAAAATTTTCGATGCGATCTTTATCGCGGATCTATAAAGCCTGAACAGTTACTTACAGAAAATTTAGACTAATGAGAAAAGAATACCTAACTGATATTAATAATTATGTTCGCAGTAACGACACGAAATAAATTACGTAGCCCATTATATGTACCGCATATGATTAGGGCATGGTTACGGGTACGTAAACAACTCTATGAAACACCGGGCATGCTCAGGTATTCGACTGGTATTGCCAATCTTACTGAATTTTATACACTCACCCTATGGGAGACAGAGGCGGAAATGTTTGCCTTTATGTCATCTGGTGCCCATCGTGAGATGATGTGGAATTTCAAACGTTGGTCAGATTCTTTTTGGGCGATGCGCTGGGATGCAAGTGCTGATGAACTAGGTTTTTGGGATGTTCCAGGTGCAAAGCATATTGATTCATTTGCAGCAATTCAGAATAAAAGTAAAGGCTCAACAAAACAAGATATCGATCACAATTATGTAGCAAAATGGTTAGTTTCACACCATGTCCTTAAGAAGGAAGAAGCCCCTCTCGAACCCTCACCAGGTATACCAGGAACGGCTGCTGTCGTTATTAGAGTACCAATTGATAATTTAGCAGCATTTATCAAATTACAAAGTGTGCTTCGACCATGGCGTAAAAATAGCCCTTCAGAACTGCTTCGATTTTCTATGACACTTGGTATTGGAGAAAGCCTAATTATAGCGATATGGAAAGCGAATGCATTGGAGGAGTCACGCGCATTAATGGCAACTGTGTTACGGAAATTCCCAGATGCCTGGACGATGAGATTCCGAGGACATGATTACGAGGTAGGTCATTGGGATGATTTACGATTACGCGAGATATTATTAGAAAAAAACCCGCTAGAATAAATCAATAATTACCCCTGATGAGGGGTGCTATCCTCCGATTCTCTATCAACAACATCCACAATTAACTTGGCATGCTCATGATTCTGATCGGATGATTTTCGTAGCCAGCTCATTGCCTCAGTATCGTTTTGTGGCACTCCAATACCATGTTTAAACATAACCCCTAGCTTGAATTGAGCTTCAGCATCACCTTGATTAGCAAGAACTGTCAATATTTTGGCCGCCTCTTTATATTTTTCTTGCTTATATGCGGCCAGTCCGTCAGCCAATGTTTTTATATTATCTTTCATAATTAGACTCCTGTTGCTTTAACGTATTTCCATTGCAGTTTTGGTATTGACACTAAGTTCGGCCATCTCAATTAGCTTATCAACAATGTTTTGAAATGCGGGCTCCATTTCATTATAGTGCTGTTTAAGAGCAATCATATCAGCAAGCAAACCAGTTGAACTTGAGAACATGGGCCCAGGCTCTTGAATGTCAATCGGTAAAAATGTACCACATTCACAAGGGTTTAATAGATGTGGGTATGAATCGGCTGCCTGATCATCCCAGTGTTCAATGATAATGTTCTCTTGCTCAAAAGTATCTATATTTCCACTACCGAATGTTGATGCCACCCAAAGCTTAAAACGTCTGTATGTTTCATGATCACAAGGTGAAGTCTGCTGCTCACCAACAATCAAATATAGTGGTTGTGTTTGTTCAATGCTCATATCTGTATCTATTATGTATAAGCTTCAGCTTGTAGATGCCTGTTTATCCAGTCGATAGTCATTTTTTCCGCTTTTGGAATAGCTGCTTTGACGATTTCACTCAAACCAAGTGTCATGTCATCTATTTCTTCGGGCTCACACCCGATGATGTTTACTATCTTAGGTAACTGCCCTACACGTGAAAGAAAATTTAATGCACGCATGGGTGTTGCATAATGGGTGTCAGAAAAATAATCACGAAGTTCATGGGGCTTAAGGCCTGACAAATCTGGCAGTATTGGCTCCAGTAAATATAGTTGTCCAGCTTCGCCGTTATTTTGATAGGCATCTAGGATTAACAACGCGTCATACCCATACATGAGCTCCTGAATTAGACTCATCCCACCTATGCCAGTTTCCATCAACTTAATATGGTCTGGAAGATCAGTTCGTGCCATTAGACGATGCGCCAATTCAACGCCAAAACCATCGTCACCTTGGAGAACATTACCCACACCCACAACGAGTAACCTGTAACCTACATCACTCATCTTAATAGGTTAAAAAACTGGTAAGTTTGGGACGAAATCCATATCTATACCTATCATAATACGTTTTTCATCTGCTTCTATCGGGTAACAATCAATGCTTTCTCCACGGGCAGCAATACGAGTGCCTTGTCTAACATCGTAATGACAACCTTGGTGGTTATGGCATGTTAGAGTATATTTATTAAGGTTTGCTTTTTCAAGGGAGGAGCCATCTTGTGCACAACGTGATGCTACCGCAAAATATTCGTCATCAACACGACATATTAAAATATCATGGCCATCAACATTAACTAAATTGGTTGAATTGGGTTCTAATGTCGGCTGCTTTCCAGGTACAGGAACCCAGTGAGCAATTTTAGGCTTGACCGGAGCGGTGCCTTTTGCTCCAGTTACGCTATCTAATGGAATTACAGGGAAACCACTTTCATCATATTGTTGCTCCTGGTGTTCCTCTAAAGCTGGTAGTAGATCATAAAGCTCCATCAGAGTGTGGATTGGCGGATCATTAATCACCTGCTCAAGAACCCCCTCTTTAAATAAACTCACCAACCTACCTAAAGACTCACGATGAATAGCATCAATGCCTGCAAGCAAATCAAAAATCTGTTCTTTGAGTTCGGGGTCTGAGATTTTTTCTAATTCTTCAATATGCGTATTAACTTGCTCAAGTAATTTATCCCATCCAGCCGATGTCATATAGCCTATGCGTTCTTGCTCGTTATTACCCGCCATTTCTAATGAGTACCATGGTTTATGATTGTATTACAAATAACTAACATAAAAATACTCCCTCTAATTACGCCAGAAACAAAAGATTATCGTTATATTGTAGATTTAAATATTGGTTGAAAAATTGTTTAAAGAGTACAACCATCACCGCATGCAGAATGATCATCTCCATCACAACAACCAGCAGCACATTCACCGTGTTGTGCCTTCTGAAGATCTGCAAAACTAGCATTAAATAATCGACCGCCTTCTTTTTTACCAACAGGGGTAAATTGATAAGCTAAAGTTGTAGAATCTTCAACTGGTTTTAGAAAACCTTGTTCAGTTAGCTCTAGAAATGCATCATCAATTGCATCGCCATCGCATTTAAGGAATGTGTTCATCGCAAGAGAGTTATATACATCACCAAATCCTTCACCTTGATACCAGTAACAAATTTCCAATACCTCTTCACGATTAACCAATCGATCAAGCTCATTTGTTTTCTGATTTGCATTTAAACTTGAACCCATAAAAATCTCCTTTTATTACCTGTATCTCTCAATATTTATATATGTATGGATTAAGTATAATTCAATTTTATATCTATAATCATTATTTATTACTAGATCATTTAATTGAATTTTCTAATGCGTCAGATTCATCCACTTGATAATGGCACACATCTGTTAATTTATTAAGTTGATCTATTCCCAAAGGCACAAGATCCATTGCTTGGGCTCCCTCTGTAACTGCCTGGTTAATCTTTTCAAATAATTTATTAACTAATAATTCCATGTCTTCAGTTAAAGGATTATCTCCAATAATGCTAATTTCACCGCGTTGTCGGTCTATCTCCATTTCAGACATAACCAAATCTCCCATCGCAGTATCAACCACTTGAGCCTCAATAGTTATTACTTCTTTAGGCCAAATTTTAAAATGTTCCCCAATAACTAGTAGATTATCCATACTAATAATCCCAGTCACTGCTTCAAAAACTCGATCCTGAATGTCCAAAACATCAATTTCGCCACCAACCCAACGACGGCAGGTTACCGTCCCTGCTGGCAAGCCACGATCAACTGCCGTAATTAGTAGAAAACGATCATATTCAATTTTCTCTGCTTGGAACTCCTGCACTATGGCAATCGGCCCCCAATTCATTTCTTTAATTTCAACATCATCTGACCAGTCCGCTGCATCGATGAATTCTTTTAAAGTAGGGCCAATTGGATATCCACGAACGAACTGATAATATCCAACCAATCCTATGCCTATCTTAGCCATTTATTTCTATAAAAATGAAATTTAGAGCTAAGAAATACCGCAAGCACAAGTGGTAACTTCGCGAGTAATTACCCTATCTGTTCCTTCCACCATCACGTGTGTGGTACATGGCATACATGGATCGAAACTACGTAAAGCACGTAATACATCGATACCCTTGAAATCTTTCTCATCCGTAAAATTGGTTTCGATAATAGGTGTGTTAAGCACAGACTGCTCATAGGCACCACTTTCTCCCCACGGAGTTTTCGGACATGAGTTGACAGTCGACGGGGTAGAAATCTGGTAGTTTGCTAAGACTCCATTTTCAATAACACACCAGTGTGCTAAATAACCACGGCCTGCTCCCCAAAAACCAACACCAATAAACTGTCCCTTCTTAGGGATTTCAAAAGGTGTAGCAACCTTGGTTTCACCGCGTTTCACCATGTCGTTGGCACGCACCCAATTTTCCATGGTAACCATCATATTAAAAGCAACTGCATAAGCACGAGCTCTATTACGTTCAAAAGCATTCCAAATTTTTGGTACTTTCCATTCTAGTTTCATTTCTGGCAATTCATCAGCAGATACGTTAAGTATCAGACTACTTCCAGTTGATTTTATATAGTCACTCTCAGGTAATTTTTGCGCAAGAGCCGAAATATAAACACGTGCGTAAGCGCCCGCTTCAAAAGTATGACGGTCCCAGGTTGGTGTAGTTGACCAACTATAACGCTCCTTCCAGTTTTGTACGCCAGGTTTAGGAATGGTGGTTTTATTCCAAGGATGGTTTGGACTTAGTGGATTTCCTAATGGATCAGTTTTAAAAGGATAATCCTCCCACTGCTCATAGTAAGAATGTTCAATAAATTCTTCGGTTCCTACATTAAGGTCAGTTAACCTTGTAGTTACCAACTTACCATCTACGATAGCACCAGGGGTTGACCAACGTTTTTCACCCCATTCATTACAATTCTCATAACTGGCATCGTAATAGTCTTCGTGATCCCACTGACCAAAGTCAACAATATTAACTGGTAATCTTCCGACTTCCTTATACAAAGGATTAGCTTCATACATAAAGTCATAAACATCATCCCAAATACCGACACATTTCTTGGAATAATCGAAATATACTTTTAATTTGAGATAAAACTCGACTAATGTTGATGTTGTGACCGTGGTGGTAACTCCACCAGGTATAACGGTTTCAGGATGTGGATATTTTCCACCCAGTAAGGTATATGCTTCACGTGCTACGCGAGTCAACTCCAGCGCTTCCAAGTAAAGCTTACCGGTCAACGGATTCAGATCGGTCATGATTTCACCAATGGTTTCATAGCCATGCATATTAGAATACTTGGTCTTGAAGTCTTTGGCTTTTTCAAAAATTTCAGGATTGGTTTCTTTAATTAAGATTTCAGAAAAATCAGGACCAGCCAGAATAAATAAATGCAATGGGTTATCGTATAAATATTCACAGCTAAGCATTAAATTACGAATAACAATACCTAAAGGTGGTGGTTTGATTCCGAGTGCCATTTCGATTGACAATGCTGCAGCTGTAGCATGAACACCGCCACAAACTCCACAAGCACGTGAACTAATAAATGCCGCATCTCTTGGGTCACGGCCACGTAATATAATCTCATAGCCACGAAATAAGGTTGCCATAGATGCAGTATCTACCACCTTACGTTCTTTCAAGTTAACTGTACTATGAAATGCTAAGGCACCTGCAACACGTGTTACTGGATCAAAGTCGATATCATTAAGCTGTCCGTTCTTGCGTGCAATATCCTTTAGGAAAGCTTCACGTTCTTCTATTGTTTGAGTCTCGTATGAATATGGATTAGCAACACCCTCTAGAAGAGTTGCATTACCATCCTCATCAAACTCAATTGGTAAATTTTCAAAACACATAAGTTACTACCCCCGATTTTTAATTTTTTTTCCGTTTTCTATTTCTTGATTGTACCTGTAGCAACACCAACAATCGCTGCTAAATTATCATTAACCTTTAACAAGCCCGTTAATAGCGCTGATAAGCCTCCATTAATGGTTTCAACATGACCACCAAGTGGGTCGGTGTTTTCTCTAATAGCGATTAACCCGCCTGCTAGATTGGAAAGATGACGTAAAGCACCAACCAAAGCAATAATAATGGCAACCAAATAACCCACTACGACTAACACCACAGCGGTAGTTACAATCAATGAAATTACTAAGAGTAACTGAGTCATGATGTGGACCCTCCTGTAGCGCGGTCTGATAATACTGTAGCAATTGTAGCGGAATGTTCTTCCAGTTTTGCACTGGTTTCTACCATTCCAGTCGCCACCTCAATGGTGTCATTCAGAGCCGTGATTGAACTAGTATTTTCCGCAATGGCCACACCGGCGGTCAGCATTTCACTAAAATAACGTTTAATGTTTAATGCAGCTCTTAGGGTGCGTTGCAGTAGAAAGATTGCCAGAGGCACTATAGCTACAACTACGATGATTAATACGGTCTGCCAAATAAAATATACTGAATCAGGCAGGGTTCTGACGCTAGGATCGATAGCGCTAATATAATTTAGTAAGTATTCCATTATTGATACCTCTTTTGAGCAACAGCCGCATTAATGACACCAACTAGATTATCATCAACTGCACCAAGTCCACCTGCAATTTTAGTCAAGTTTTCATTAGCTCTAACAACCTGTGGTGTTAAGTGTCCAGTTTCCATCTCGATAGCACGGAGTCCTAATCGAAGTTTTGCCAAATAACTGGTCGGGGTTCCCCCAATTTCTCTAAGTACAGAGCTGATCTTAATCAATGCATAAGCTAGCACTAGAAAAAAAACAATAACCAGCAAGGCGGTAAGTATGGTCATAAGTAACATATTTCTCTCCTTAACGTTATAACAAGCAAGTCGGGCAACCATCGCAACCCTCAGCATGTTTTTTGATTGCCGCAGCGCCATCATTGATGCTTAACGCGGTGATTAGTATTTGATCTACATCTTCGTTAATTCGATATAGTATAGGGATGTGAATGGTATTGTTGGCAACCATTTGTCCAGTGTCCCATATTTTGGAAGCAACACCATTAATGATGACGGCTTGTCGATGAATCAGCCATAATAACAACGCGACTACAAGACTCACAACAAGTCCAATAACCAAAGCTGCGGTCCAAACAAAAGTCGCTGCTGCAACTGCATCCGTTGGTAGTAAACTAAGTAAACCATCCATATAAACTCTCCCCTTATTGAATTAAATAAATTATTTACAAGTCACGTTCATTTTTTGTCACCTTGTGATAAGGCTCCTAAAATAGCGACTGCGTTACCTTCTATCGCTTTAGCCCCTCCAAGGAGCTGAGCAGAAACTGCTTTCGTGGTGTCAAGTTCCCAAATAGGCTTAGTGTTTTGTTCAATATCTACTACCACCCCCAAGGCAACACTTGCAAGATTTTTAATTTTGGTTGCAACCACAATAACAGTAATTAACAGTGCCGCTGCAGCAATCACTAGGACTACGGCGATGGCCAGCCAAACAAAAAAGTAAAAATAAATATCTTCTGTAGTCATTAAAATCCCCTCTTTTTATGTTGATACGCTACAGTCAAAGAAACCTAGCTGTAGTTGTTTTTGTTGATACTATTCCGGTTTATCCTAATTCCTTTGCAGTCGACGATACTGGTTCAGCTTCTATCGCACGTTTTCCAGAACGCTGAATAGCGTCTGACATAGCAGAACGACTTTTAGCTTGAAGTTTACGCTGTTGATTGCTTCCACTCGGATGGTAAGGAGTTCCAGAGCTCTGGATCTTCTTATAAAAGTAATGAATTGTCTTCATCACAACGCCTGGCGCTTCAACGTGACCCCAGCCACTAGGAATGTGTTCAGTCTTGAGCCAGCGGTTAGTCATATTGCCTTTACGCTGACTAATCTTACGTAATGGACGAATAAAGCTACCCACCATACGACTGGCAGTACCAGAGATAAATTTACCCGGAGGAGCTTTGTAGAATGGGGCAAATGCATCTGGGAAACCAGGCATAGTGCAACCGATACAAATGCCGCCAAC
Organism: Piscirickettsiaceae bacterium; assembly: GCA_012963565.1. Classification (GTDB taxonomy): domain Bacteria; phylum Pseudomonadota; class Gammaproteobacteria; order PS1; family Pseudothioglobaceae; genus Thioglobus_C. The sequence goes on along the minus strand of DTVJ01000020.1, from coordinate 2,401 downwards.
ATTCATGCAACCGCCATTGTGCCCAAGTGCACCACGTCTAGCGATATTACACTGCACTACCGGACCCCAACAACCTAATTCAACTAGACATTCTGGTTTTCCGTATTCTTCGGCAAAGACTCCTTCTTCATAAAATCCTGCACGTGGACAGCCACGGTGCACAGTTTCGTTAAACATCCAAGCTGGGCGACCTAACTCATCAAATTCAGGTAAAGGTCCCACGCCGGCTAAGAACATCAATACTGCGGTAATGGTTTCAGTAATATTATCACCAATTGGCGAACAACCTGGAATGTTAACAACAGGAAGACCAAGCGCACTGCGATAATCTTCACCTAAAAAGTCCATTACACCCATAGAACCAGTGACATTACCAACTGCGGCAGGTACACCGCCCCAGCTTGCACAGGTACCTACAGCAATAACTGCTGCCGCACCAGGTGCTAGATCGTCCAGCATGTCTGCCGTTGGATAAGGGCGCCATTTTCCATCTCCAAGATCATCCATACCCATGGCTGAAAAGTAACCGCCAGTATCTTTTGCTATCTGTTCATCGGCAACTGAACCTTCATAAAGTACAACATAAGTTGCACCCAATTCACCTTTGACTGCTTTGTAATAAGGCTCCATAAAACGATGGCCAGCTTCTACAGCTAGCACCGGATGATGCAAAATTATTTTAGGTAATCCTGGAATTTGTTGATGAATTAATTGTTCGACACTAGGGTTTTTAGCACCAACTGCCGCGATGGAGCAACCATCACAACTCATACCTGCTAGCCAAAAAGCATGTACTTCTTTAATCGGTCCCGACTCATTAGCAAACAATGGTGTATGCTCATTACTCAGTACTGTTTCGTTATCACTCATCTAATTACCCCTCTTATTTATGCGCATTTTGGGGGGATTCTACACCTTGCCCTTAAGTCAATGTCAAGGGTTTTTTAACTAAATATTATTTAGTAAATAACTTAAGGTTCATTTAAAAACATAACTTAAGGTTCATTTAAAAACATAAATT
>DTVJ01000020.1:0-1280 GCA_012963565.1 Piscirickettsiaceae bacterium | reverse complement strand
ATAACTTAAGGTTCATTTAAAAACATAACTTAAGGTTCATTTAAAAACATAAATTTACCATTTTAATTACTTTTCAGAAACAGTACCACAGGTGCAATCTATGAGCAATAAATCACAAATACAGTTAGACGGTCGTTCACGTGGAGTGCATACTAATGCTTGAAGCCTTGCAGCCAAATCTTCGCGTTTGCCCTGTAAAACCCCTAAATCCTGATCAATCGTAAACAGTTTCTGGTCTAATATGGAGGATAAGCTCTTACGCAATGAACCCTTATCTGTATCGTCTTTTAGCTGCTGCAGCTCATCAATTGATAAACCAATACGGCGCAAGTTAACAACAACAAAGACTTGACTTGCTTGGTCTTCATTATAAAGCCGATAACCTGATTCTGACCGACCCGGGTGTTCAATTAGGCCAATTTTCTCGTAGAATCTTAATGTTTTTGTCGTGATATTTAACTTCGATGCAAGTTCACCAATACGTAGAAGATTAGTCATTTTTCCTCATGTTTTTATTTACTGTTAACCAGATATCAGCTAACCAAAAATTGCATTAATTTCATTTTTAACACTGTGTAGAATAACATACAATTATCTAAGGAAAACCCTCTGATTCATATTAATAAATCTGTAATTTTCCACTCACCAAACTTAAGTAATAAACGATTGTATGAAAGAGACTAACCAAGCGATTGACTTCACCATCATCACCGGCTTCCTAGGTGCAGGAAAATCCACCTTGCTCCATCATTTATTGACCGATCAGCATGGAAAAAATCTTGCAATTATTATCAATGAATTTGGAGAAATAGGTATTGATGGTGCCTTAATACTGGATGAAGCTGGTGATCGAATGTTAGAAATGAATAATGGTTGCGTCTGTTGCGAGGTGCGTGAAGATTTGGTGACTGCCATTACAAAATTACTCGATAACCGTAATAAAGGATTGATAGACTTCGACCATATCGTCATGGAAACAACCGGTATCGCACGCCCCGGCCCTATCGTTGAGACCTTGCATACGCCAAACCTAAAACAATTAATTAGTCTCAATGGTATTATCACCGTTGTCGATGCTTTTCATATTACCTCACAGCTCGATGAGTTTGCAGAAGCGCAGGAACAAATTGGTGCGGCTGATTACATTATTCTCAACAAAATTGATCTGATTGACACTGAACATCTGCAACAAATTCAGCAACGCATTAGTGTAATGAATGTACAGGCACAAATGCAATTGGCGAATGAATGTAAAGTTGATGTTAAGGCCTTGTTTAACA
>DTVJ01000019.1 GCA_012963565.1 Piscirickettsiaceae bacterium | reverse complement strand
TTGATGGTGAGCAGTTGAAAACCTTTGAGCAGCTTAAGTTCATCATCATTAAATGATAGTGTGCGTGCACTTTCACCAGCCTCAAGTGCCGGCAAGATTTTTTCTAGCAAATCTTTGAGTGGCAAGCCCTCTTTTTGACCAGACTTGGTATTCTTAACCGCTTTTTGATAAAGTTTTTCAACGGCTGTTAGGTCAGCTAATACTAACTCTGTGTTGATAATTTCAATATCGTCTAATGGCGATACTTTTCCCGAAACATGAATAATGTCATCGTTTTCAAAACAACGAACCACATGCACAATGGCATCGGTTTCACGAATGTTAGTCAAAAACTGATTGCCTAGACCTTCACCCTTTGAAGCGCCCTCAACCAAGCCTGCAATATCAACAAACTCCATGGTAGTAGGGAGAATTTTTTTAGGATTAACGATATCGGCTAACTGCTCTAGGCGTTTGTCATTCATAGGCACAATGCCAACATTTGGCTCAATAGTACAAAACGGATAGTTGGCGGATTCAATACCTGCTTGAGTCAGCGCATTAAATAGGGTTGATTTTCCGACGTTGGGCAAGCCAACAATACCACATTTAAATCCCATTTTTATCCTTGTGTATGTAGTGTCTTCATTGCTTGTTCGATTTCGCCTTTGACGACTTGTTCAATTACATTCAGCGATTCTACTAATGCGGTTTGAATTGGTTCGACCTCTGATTTGTTAGGCACATGTAAGACAAAATCAGCCACTTTTGACCTGTCTCCTGGGTGGCCAATGCCGATTCTTAGTCGGTAAAAGTCACTGCTGCTTAATGCCTTAATCGTATCCCTTAGACCGTTGTGACCGCCGTGCCCACCACCAAATTTAATTCTGGCGATGCCAGGGTTGAGGTCTAAATCATCGTGCGCCACTAAAATTTCATCTGGGTTAATTTGATAGAATTTAGCAATGCTTTGAATAGACTGACCCGAGCGGTTCATGTAGGTATTTGGCTTGAGCAGACGTAGTGTCATGCCCGCTATAGCAACTTGTGCTACATCACCAACGAACTTAGTCTCTTTTTTAAAGGAGCCTGAATACAAATGCGCAAGCGCATCTACAAACCAAAAGCCAACATTATGGCGATGAGACTGATAATCTTTGCCTGGGTTGCCCAAGCCAACAATCAGTTTTATCGCCATGATAGTTTAGTCCAAATTAAGAATTTTTATCTGAATCGCCTTTTTCAGCTTCTTCATCGCCACCTTCAGCCGCTTCATCACCCTCAGCTGCTTCTTCAACATCAGCAACTTCTTCCACTTCTTCAGCCATCATCTTAGGTTCTTGAACTGCAACAACACTTTGGTCGTGTGCCTCAATATCACCATGCGTAAGTGCGGTGATTGTCACACCTTCAGGTATGTTAAGACCTGTTAAGCTAATATGGTCTCCAATCGCAAGACCACTGATATCTACATCGATGCCATTAGGTAGGTCTGCTGGTAAGCAAGAAACCTCAATGCTGGTGACAAACTGATTAAGAATTGCACCTAAGCGCATTGCCTCGTTGTCATCTTCACCGAGATAGTGTAGTGGGATGCTTGTTACAAGTGCTTTCTTCAGGTTGATTCGTAATAAGTCAACGTGAGTGATGCAATTTTTAGCAGGGTGGCGCTGTAAGTCTTTAACAATTACAGGCTCTATTTTTTTGTCTATCACTAAGTCTAGAACTGAAGTAAAGGCCTCTTCTTTTTCTAATAAGTGAGTAATTTCGTGTATGTTTAGCGTAATTGCGCTAGGATCTTTGCCCGCACCGTAAACAATAGCAGGTACTTGCTCTTCACGACGCAGGCGGCGGCTCGCACCTTTGCCCTGGTCATCTCTTGTTGTTGCATTAATTGTCATGCTCATTTTGACTCTCCAAAAAATAAAAAAACACCCACCAATTGGGTGCCGTTAAGCAATATGTTTTGCGACCAAACATATCGAGGTGATAATTTTACCCGAAAAGACGACCAAAAGAAATCTTATCTAGACTTGAACCAAAACAGTAGCCCAACCACAGCACTAACGCTACCGGCTATCCACAATGAATTGGTAGCTAAAATACCAGCAAGGATGATTAAGGCACCTGAGAAAATGGCGGCAGTTTGCTTGCTAGAGTTGTCTTTCAATTGGTTAACAATGGCGTCGGTTTGCTGGCTGTAAAGGTTGCTAATGCCTTTAACTTGCTCTATTTGCTTTAGGGCGTTGATCACCAGTCCAGGTAGTTCTGGAATTTCTTTTAAGAGTTGTGGCGCTTGTTGTTTTAATTTTTCAAATGTATTTTTCACGTTGTATTTCTCTTTTACTAAGTCTTCTAAAAATGGTTTTGCAGTTGCCCACAGGTCTAATTGTGGGTAAAGCTGCCTGCCCAGCCCTTCAATATTGAGCAGCGTTTTGTCTAATAATAACAGTTGTGGCTGAATGGTGATGTCAAAATTTTTGGCTTCTTGAAGAAGCTCAAGCAGTACTTGGCCAAAAGAAATCTCGCCCAAGGGTTTTTCAAACATTGGTTCACAAATTCTGCCAATGGCTTGCTCAAACGCCACAACATCTGTACTAGCGCTGGCCCAACCTGACTCTATATATACTCTTGCAACGGCATGATAGTCTTGATTAAAAAACGCAAGAAAAATATCCGCGATAAAGTCTTTGTCCGCTTCAGTGAGTGTCCCCATAATGCCAAAATCAACACCAATGTAGTTGTTGTCTGGGCCTACAAAAATATTGCCAGGGTGCATGTCCGCATGGAAAAAGTTATGCTTGAAAACTTGAGTAAAGAAGATGATTACCCCATCTTCTGCCAATTTCTTGAGGTCAACATTATCAGCTTTTAATTGTTTAATATCACCAACCGGCGTGCCGTAAATGCGCTCAGTAGTTAAAATATTTTCACTACATAGTTCCCAATATACTTCTGGTACGTAGAGTAAATTAGAGTTGCTAAAGTTCTTGCGTAATAATGAAGCATTGGCAGCCTCATTTAACATATTGAGTTCGCTTAGAATGATGCCTTCAAACTCTTCCACAACCTCAATGGGGCGCATTTTTTTACTAATCGGGTGTTTACTAATCAACCTTGCCAAAGCGTACATCAACGCGATATCACGCTTAATAGTCTTGTCAATGTTTGGACGCACTACCTTAACCACCACTTCATCGCCGTCATGAGTAACAGCAGTATGCACTTGGGCGATGGAGGCTGAAGCTAGCGGCTCTTTGTCAAATTTTTTGAATAGGTTGTCAGTACTATCACCTAAAGACTGTTCAATAATTTGTTTGGCATCAGCCGAATCAAATGCCGGACATTTGTCTTGCAGTTTTGCCAACTCATCGCCGATGTCATCTGGCAACAGGTCGCGTCGGGTAGATAAGGTTTGGCCAAATTTAATAAAGATAGGGCCTAGCTCCTCTAACGCTAATCGAATGCGCTCACCCCGAGTGTATTGTTTAACTGGAAAGTAATGCCAGGGAATTAAATACAGAAGCGGCTTGAAGCTTTTAAGCAAGGGTGTGGATAAAACTAGACTATCAAGACGATAGCGCATCAAAATACGTGAGATGCTGATAAACCTGACTAAACTACGCATCTGCTTAAGTCTCTTTGTTTTTGAACAGTCCAGATTTTGACGGGGCAATTAACAAAGTTGCCAGTTCGTCTTTCAGTGTTTCTAGTGGGTTGTCGTTTGTTTTTTTTAAATTTTTTGCCAATTTACCAAGCTGATGAGCAATGATGTCGCCAGTATATTTGGACAGCAGTTCTTCTAAATCAATATCGATTTGTTGTAGTAAATCCACCAATAGTTGAGCGGTTTTGACATCGCCATGAATGATGATTTTGTCTTGCCTGAGTAGTTCGGTAAGATTCTCGCCTTGGAACAGTGCTAGAAAAACACTGGATTTGAGTTTAATATCTACATCGGCACTAGTGTTAGTGTCCGTAGTTACAAAAATTCTGTCATTAGTGCAGACAAAATTAACCATTAGTGGCAGGTCTTCTAAGACAAAGTAGATGGTTTTTCCATTAAGCGCACCGAGGTCGGCATTGCCATGGTCAATTAAATAGTTCAGAGCCTGTTCAAGCACAAAATGTTGCATGGGTTTTAAACCTTGATGCCCTTATGCAAGGCAACAATACCGCCTGATAGATTGTGATATTCACAAAAACCAAAGCCAGCATCCAGCACCATAGTTTTTAACGTTTCCTGATCGGGATGCTGACGGATTGACTCAGCCAAATATTGGTAAGAATCTTCATCGTCAGCAATGATGCCGCCCAGTTTTGGCATCACGCTGAAAGAGTAAAAATCGTAGAATTTTTTGAGCATTTCAGAATCGGTTTTGGAAAATTCTAAAATCAACAAACAGCCGCCTGGTTTTAAAACGCGGTGCATTTCTCTAAGCGCCTGGTCTTTGTCAGTAACGTTTCTAAGGCCAAAAGCAATGCTAACACAGTCGAACGTATTGTCTTCGAAGGGTAGATGCTCAGCATTAAGCTGAACAAATTCAACACCAAAAACCCCGCGGTTGATTAGGTTTTTTCGGCCTTCGCCCAGCATAGCAGCGTTAATATCACTGAGAATAACTTGACCATCAGCGCCTACTTTTTTTCTAAATTGAATAGCTAAATCGCCAGTACCACCGGCAATGTCTAGCACCTTGTCGCCAGCTTTAACGTTGGATGAAGCAATGGTGTAGCGTTTCCATAAGCGGTGTGCGCCAAAAGAAAGCACGTCGTTCATAAGGTCATACTTACTAGCTACTGAGTCGAATACACCCCTAACTAAGCTTTGCTTGTCATCAGTATCAACATCTTTAAAGCCAAAATGTGTGGTTTTATCCATAACTAACTCAAATTATTTGCTTGGATACCTTCTAAAATCAACACCTGTGTAGATTTGCGTTGGTCTGAAGATTCTATTGTGACTGACTTGCTCTCTCCAGTGCGCCAACCAGCCCGCAGAACGTGCCACTGCAAAAATAGGCGTAAACTGATCAGAAGGTAGTTTTAAGATTTCAGCATAAAGAATGCCTGAGTAAAAATCTACATTTGGGTAAACACCCTTTATGGAAAGTAACTCTTCACAAATACGCTCAACTTCTAGCGCGGTTTCAAAGCGTTTTGATAGAGTGATATTGTTTTTCTTGACGTATTCCTCGATCATTTTTTGCAAAATAGTTGCACGTGGGTCTTTAATACTGTATTCGCGATGTCCCATACCCCAAATGACCTGCTTGTTCTTCAAGCGATTTTCAATATAGGCTCGTGCGTTTTTGGCTTCGCCAATTTCATCAAGCATATTCAGTACGTCCTCGTTAGCACCACCATGTAACGGACCAGCCAATGTACCAACAGCTGCTGAAATTGCAGCAAATGGATTGGTTAGCGTTGAAGCAGTTACCATGGCTGAGAATGTTGAGGCGTTTATAGTGTGTTCAGCATGTAGGATTAAGCAAGCATCAAACAGTTTGACAATGTCGTCACTTGGCTCTTTACCACACAGCATGTGTAAGAAGTTTTGTGCATAACCCATAGACGGATCTGGCGGTACCGGGTCATAGCCGTTGCGTATGTTTTCCCACATGGATACTAAAGTCGCCATGGTAGAAATAATGTGGGTTAGAGCTATTTGTGTGACGTCAGAATCTGGCGTGGCAGCCTTGGCTTCTGGGTAAAAAGTCGCCATAGAAGCGATCGCCATTTGTAGGACATTCATTGGGTGGCCTTTTGATGGCAACGACCACATCATAGTACGAATGTTAGATTTAACGCGATAATGACATTGCAATAAATGTTTAAATTCGCCAAGCTCTTTGTTATCAGGAAGTTCGCCATGCAATAACAGTAATGACGTCTCTTCAAAAGAAGAACTTTTAACCAGGTCTTCAATTGAATAACCTCGATACGCCAAAATGCCGTTCTCACCATCAATAGAAGAGATGGAAGATTCTGTGGCTGGAACGCCGGCTAAACCTGGAACATATTCAACCATAATAATAAAAAATTAAACTGAGAAAGACGATCCGCAACCGCAAGTAGTTTTGGCGTTCGGATTGTGAATAATAAAGCGCGAACCCTGGAGATCCTCAAGATAATCAACCGTTGCGCCAATTAAGTATTGATAGCTCATTGGGTCAACTACCAATTGCACGCCTTTGTTGTCGACACCACTGTCACCTTCCTTGTAGTTTTCGTCAAAGGTAAAACCATAAGAAAAACCTGAACAACCGCCGCCGGTAATATAAACGCGCAGTTTGAGGTTTTCGTTTTTTTCTTCAACAATTAAATCGGCTACTTTTTTAGCGGCACTGTCGCTAAAAATAATATCGGCTTTTTCTAAAGCTTGTGCTGTGTCCATACTTTTCTCCTTTAAGGTAATAGGCCGATTTGCTCTAAACCTAGACCTTCATCCATACCGAACATAATATTCATGTTCTGTATTGCTTGACCCGATGCACCTTTAACCAAATTATCAATCACTGACATAATCACTAACTTGTTGCTGTTTGGGATTTTTTGAACAGCAATTTGGCAAAAATTCGACGATTTAACGCTACGTGTTTCAGGGTAAGCACCATCGTCAAGCATTATAACAAATTGCTCATTAGAATAGGCTTCAACAAAAAATGGCTTTACATCGATGTTTTCATCCAACAAGTCGACATATACCGTTGCGTGTATGCCACGAATCATTGGCACCAGGTGGGGTACAAAAGTTAAACCAACCCCTTCACCTGCTAACAGCTCAAGCTCTTGTTTAATCTCTGGAAAATGCCGATGACCACTCACACCGTAGGCCTTGAAAGACTCGCTTGTCTCACATAATAAGGTTGCTTGGTTCGCGCCACGCCCAGCACCACTTACACCCGATTTGCAATCAGCAACAATGTTGGACAGATCAATCAATTTATTTGTAATCAGTGGCTTAAGCGCTAATTGCACAGCAGTAGGATAACAACCCGGATTGGCTAATAATGTTGCATTTTTAACTGCATCGCGATTGTTTTCTGGCAAACCATAAACAGCCGATTCTAATAATTCAGCTTGAGTATGTTTCATATCGTACCAACGTGACCACTCGTTAGCATCAGAAATCCTAAAGTCTGCGCCGAGATCAATAACTTTAATACCCTTTTCAATAAACGCACCCGCCCCTTCCATGGCAACACCATGAGGTGTAGCAAAGAAAACCACATCACATTCATTTAAGACAGCATCATCTGGCAAAGAAAAAATTAAATCAGACTGTCCAATCAAAGAGGGAAAGATCGAATCAACACGTTTGCCGTTTAACGAGCGTGAGCTAATAGCCATCACTTCTACTTCTGGGTGATTGTGCAGTAACCTGAGCAGCTCAACACCGGTATAACCTGTGCCGCCAATAATGCCAGCCTTAATCATTAGTGTGACTCTCCTAGCATTTTTTCAAGATAGTGAATGTTCATACCACCTTTACGGAAAGTCTCATCTTCCATGATGCGTGCTTGTAATGGGATGTTAGTTTTAATGCCATCAATCACCATTTCGTCTAATGCATTTTGCATTTTGATGATGGCACCTAGTCGTGTATCAGCAAAGGTAATTAGTTTGCCAATCATTGAATCATAATGGGGTGGCACGGTGTAGCCGTTGTAAATATGCGAGTCCACACGTACACCTAAGCCACCAGCTACATGATATTGGGTGATTTTTCCTGGTGAAGGCATAAAGTTGTTAGGGTCTTCAGCATTGATGCGACATTCAATGGCGTAACCTTTAATCGTAACATCATCTTGCATGAATGACAGCTCTTGGCCATCAGCAATCATGATTTGTTCGCGCACAATGTCGACACCGGTAATCATTTCAGTGACCGGATGCTCAACCTGAACACGGGTATTCATTTCAATGAAATAGAATTCACCATTTTCAAACAAGAATTCAAACGTACCCGCGCCACGATAGTTAATCGCCCTACACGCTTGCGTACAAACATCACCAATTTTGTTACGTAATTCAGGAGTAATACCTGGCGCAGGGGCTTCTTCCACTACTTTTTGATGGCGCCTTTGCATCGAACAATCGCGCTCACCAAGGTGTACAGCATTGCCATGTTCGTCAGCTAAAATTTGAATTTCAACGTGTCGAGGTGTGGTTAGAAACTTCTCCATATATACTTCTGGGTTGCCAAAGAAGCTTAGTGCTTCGGTTTTGGTCAGTTCGATTGAACCGAGTAAATCTTCTTCATTCTCCACCACGCGCATACCACGACCGCCACCGCCACCAGAGGCTTTAATAATAATTGGGAAGCCAATATTACGAGCTAACTCTACGTTGTCAATCTCATTGTCGGTTAAACCACCATCAGAGCCAGGCACACAAGGTACGCCTGATTTCTGCATGGCCTCGATTGCGGCTACTTTGTCACCCATCACGCGGATATTTTCAGCTCTTGGACCGATAAAAATAAAGCCACTTTCCTCAACACGGTGCGCAAAGTCAGCGCTTTCAGATAAGAAGCCATAACCCGGGTGAATAGCGTCAGCATGGGTTACCTCGGCTGCACTAATTAACGCAGGAATGTTAAGGTAACTCTCAGTAGAAGATGGCGGGCCAATACAAACTGCCTCATCAGCTAAGCGCACATGCTTAAGGTCTTTGTCTGCAGTTGAGTAAACGGCGACGGTTTTTATGCCCAATTCTTTGCAGGCACGCAAAATGCGCAGCGCAATCTCGCCGCGGTTGGCAATTAATACTTTGTCAATTTTTTTCATTGAATGACAACCAAGGTTTGACCAAATTCAACCGCATCGCCATCGTTACATGAAATCTCAGTCACAGTACCTGATTGATCTGCTTCGATTTGGTTCATGATTTTCATGGCCTCAACAATACAAATGGTGTCACCTTGATTGACGTGTTGACCAATTTTTATAAAGGCATCAGAGGTAGGTGAGGCTGCACCGTAAAAAGTACCTACCATTGGCGAGGTGATTGGGTGTCCGTCTACGGTTGGAGCGCTGTCATCAGCTTCTACTGGTGCAGCAACGGGCGCCGCTACTGGTGCAGCAACGGGCGCTGCTAATGCTACTGGCGCATCACCATAGCGCGAGATACGAACTGATTCTTCGCCTTCGTGAATTTCAATTTCCGCCATGCCAGATTTCTCCAGCAACTCCATTAATTTTTTTACTTTACGAATATCCATAGACTTCCCCTTTAGTTATGTTTGTTGAATGTGTTTAATTGCTGCACTCATTGCAAATTCATAGCCTTGTGCACCAAAGCCAGAAATCACGCCTTGTGCGACGTCTGAAAAATAAGATTGTTTACGGAAATCCTCACGTTTGTACACATTGGACAAATGGATTTCAGTAAATGGAATGTCTACGGCCAATAATGCATCACGCAGTGCGACTGACGTATGCGTGAATGCGGCAGGATTAATTATAATATAACGTACCCCTTGAGTATGTGCCAGGTGAATGCGCTCAATCAGCCCAACTTCTGAATTATCTTGGTGATGTTCAAGTGTTAGACTCGCTTGACTTGCTAGATTGCTTAAGTTGTCAACAATATCATCTAAGGTCTGCGCACCATAATGATCGGGCTCACGTGTACCCAGCAAATTGAGATTTGGACCATTAAGTAACAAAATATCCATTATTACGACCAAAGTTGTTAAATAAAATTAATTTTACCACCTACATCACGTATGTTAGAAGACTTTATCGACATTTTAACCACAAAAACCCAGACGATTTTGTCAAGTTTTATTGGACTTTAATTAGGTGTTCGAGATAACCTTGTGCGTTAATTTCACCAACGATTCGTTGCGAGCGATTTTCAACACCATTTTTGAAGAACAAAATCGCAGGCGGACCAATGATGTTAAAGCGTGCCATCAGCGCTTTGTCAGTGGCGTCATTGTCTGTCACATCAGCTTGTAGAGAAATAGCATTTTTCATTGCATTGACCACGTCAGCATTTGAGAAGACAAAGCGTTCAAGTTCTTTACAAGAAATACACCAATCAGCGTAGAAATCTAGCATAACAATTTGGTTGTTTTTATTGGCTTTAGCTAGAACTTGGTCTAAATCATTGTTTGATTTGATACGCTCAAACTTAAGATGTGTCTGCTCAACCTGAGTGCCAGATGTGCCGTAGCCAGATAATGGTGCTAGCATGTCACCACCACCACGAGCCACTAGACCCCAGAGCAAAATACCGTAGGCCAACACTAATAAGCCAATGGCTTTAAAGATGCGCTGCCATGGGGTCGGGGTGTTGGTTAGCTTGTTCAGTGCACCCATAGCAATTGGTGAGAAACTAAATAGAGCTGCCCACAGTGTAAGTGATACCAACGGCGAAATAATTCGGTCTAACAGCCAAATCGCCACCGCCAACATTAAGATGCCAAAGATATACTTGACGTTATCCATCCAGCCACCCGCTTTAGGCAGTTTACTAACACCAGCGCCAATAGCAAGTAGCGGTGCACCCATGCCTAGACTCATGACAAATAACGATAGACCGCCCAGTAATGCATCGCCTGTTTGACCAATGTAGATTAACGCACCAGCGAGTGGTGGTGCGACACACGGCCCAACAATCAGTGCAGCTAAAAAGCCCATAATTGCCACACCAATTAGATGACCTCCCTCTTGTTTGTTGCTAATTTTGGCAATTCTGCCTTGTATGCTGGCCGGCAGTTGGATTTCATAATAACCAAACATAGAAAACGCCAGCGCTACAAAAATCAAACTAAAGACAATTAATATCCAGGGCGTTTGGAATAGTATTTGTAAATTTTCACCAAAATATCCTGCCAGCACACCAGCAATGGAATAGGCCACACTCATAGACAGAACAAACACAATTGACATGATTAGTGCTTTTCTAGTAGTCACCTCACCCTTATGACCAACAATAATGCCGGACAGAATTGGAATCATTGGGAATACGCAAGGAGTAAGCGAGAGTAACAAACCAAAGCCAAAGAAACTAGCCAATACCCAAAACACATTATCTTGTTGGAGTAGTGCAGCAATTTTATCGGTAGCGTTAAGCTCAACATTTGTTGTGCCTGTTGTTTTATATTGTGCGACTTCCAACTGAGATGCTATCGTACTGACAGTAGTTTCAGCGCTTTGAATAGGCAACACAATATCGGTGATTTTTTCTAATGGTGGATAGCAAATGCCCCCTAACCAACAACCCTGATATCTAGCGGTAAAGGTGATTTGTTGCGCCTGGATATTTTTAAGTGGGATCTCAACAGCCAACCTGCCCTTGTGAACCTGCACTTTGCCAAACAGTGGGTCATCTTTAATTTTTCCTTTAGGAAAAATAATGGTGTCAAATTCAGCACCTTTAATATCGATGAAAAATTTATCATGATATAAATAGTATTCTTCGTGAATGACCCAAGTTGCCAATAATGTGTTGGCATCGGTTGCTACCACTGAAAAGACAAAGGCTTGGTCGGCAGGCAGAGGCTCGTCAGAAATTGGTGTAATTTTATCTACCATCGACTGCGCACCTACTTTTGCCTTGGAGAATATATCAAGTGCACTGTCAATTAAAGAGGGTTCGTGAATGCTACTAATGTCCAATGCTACTGATTTAGTAATCGGCGGATAACATACACCTATATCGGCACAACCTTGATAAGTAACGGTTAATAAGATTGATTTGGCATCACCTTTAAGTACAGGGATGGCCACCACGACACTATTGCGATAAACACCAATTTTGCCAAAAAATTCATCGTTTTTAATTTTGGCTTTAGGGAATTTGGCCGTACCTAACTGCTTAGAAAAATCTGCGGAAATTTTGATTTTTTCTTTATAAAGGTAGTAACCTTGAGCGATATCCCAATTGAGTAATATTTCATCGTTAACAACTCTAGCCTTAAAATCAAATGCTTGATCGACAGGCAACAAGTCGTTTTCTGCTTGTGTGAATGCAGAGAACAATAATAAGAGTAGTGGTAATAATAAGCGTTTCAAATTTCTATCCCAAGTGCTAAGCGTTTTATTATAAGTCATAAGGGCTGTTAAGACAAACATCA
>DTVJ01000018.1 GCA_012963565.1 Piscirickettsiaceae bacterium | reverse complement strand
AACAGCGGTATTAATCGAAAAAACCTTCGTTTTAATGCAATTCAGTTTCATCTCTGGCACAATGAAAACACTAGGGCTTCATTAAAACAAAACGGCATCATCTTGCAAAATGCAATTGATGAGAATGCCGAGTGGTGTGATAATGGCATTAGCCAGTATTTATAAGTGTGTCGTTTAGTAAAAAAATATGTTTAATTCACACCTTAAAGAATGTGAATTGTTAGAAAATGGCTTTCAGAGTTACTTTGCACTCTAACTAACTTTACAAATTAACGTTATATAAAGTAGGTTATAATTTTTTTTGAACTACAATTTGAATTTGTGCTAAAGCATTTCCCATTGTTTGATCAATGTATTGCCCATTGGCAGACTCCCAATATTTTCCATAAAGCTGACTGTACATTATTTCCCCAATATATTTCTTAATGTTTTTTTTTCTGAATCGATATTTGTAAATCTTACGCCCCACTCCACCAAATAATCTTCCTTGGAGTTTATAGTCATAATTCTGGTCATGAATTTCGGAAGAGACAATATTAGATTTAGGAAGATCTTCCATTAAGTGTTGTATGTCATATGATACTGGAGACCAAGTTTCATCATTGTTTAGTCTGAATGTGGCCTTATGGTCTTTATTAAAGAAGGGTGGCCATATACCCTGTTCATATAAGTCTTCATGAGGAACAACAGTTACCAAGTATCCTCCAGGTTTCACGAGATCCCACCATTGCGATAGTGCAGATGGAACATCTTTCATGTGCTCTAAGCAGTGAGAACTATTAACACAATCATACGACTCTTTATTTTTATAGTTAAGGATATGTTGGGCATCGCCATGAATCAAGTCAAACACTTCTGCATGTTTAACAACTGGATCGCTTCCACCTCCTATATCAAGAACACTTCCGGAAAAATAAGTATCAATAAATTTTTTTGATCGTATTAATTGTGTTTTTGTTGATTCATCTGCCATAGGCTATATTATTTTTTAATTGCTTATTTATATGCGTATGATATACAATTTATTGATAACTTGACATCAATAATGATAACGTTAAAAAGGTTTATATGTCGATTAGTAAACAAATAAAAGCCTATATCCTTAGAATATTTTCTCGTAAAAAACCTAGTGGTTTTAATATTAAAAAGGCAAGAAGTATACTGTTTTTTCGCTACGATCGTATAGGCGACATGGTTGTTACAACACCAGTATTTAGAGAGCTAAAACTCGTATACCCACATATTAGTATTACCGTTCTAGCTAGCAAAGCTAATCAAGATATTTTATTAGATAATCCTTATGTTGACCATATTATTACCAACCATAAAAACAATTTATTGGGTGATTTACCTTCATTATTGCGCCTAAGAAAGCAACAATTTGACGTTTGTATTGAGTTTGATCATTCTGTTGTTCCACATGCAATTATTCGGTTAAAAATTATCAACCCAAAAATAATAATTTCTGTAAAAAAAGATGGAAGGTATGGCGTAGATGGCAGTGAATTATCACTATACGATTATTATACAAAAAAGTCAAAAGGGGCACACTTTAGTGATGTTTGGCTAGCAACATTAAAGCCGTTTGGTATAGAACCAAAGTCTAATAGTTACAATCTGTTTATCACTAACAAAAGACAAGAGCAATCACAAAATTTCGTTAAGCAATACTCGTCTAGATTTTTAGTTGGTATTAATCTTAAAGGTTCAGTCGAAGGTAGACAAATTAGATTTTCAGATTTATATCAAATTTGCCATGGTTTATATCAGAAAAATGAAAATATTCAAATCATCATTTTCACCACACCAGATACTTTTCAAGATGTTAATAGTAAGATAATAGAAATGGCGCTTGACTATGTTGTAACTAGCTATAAGACCGATACAATTTTAGATGTTGTGGCACTTGTCAGTCAGTTAGATTTAATTATTACACCAGATACTTCTATTGTGCATATTGCATCAGCTTTTAATAAACCTATTGTTGCTATTTATGAAAACAAGCAAGATAACTATCAGCTATTTTCACCAACATCATCACTTCATAACACTGTTTTTTCATCTAAAAAAGATACTTTAGACGGTTATGACATACAAAAAGTTATAGAATACTCAAATAGAATTATCCACAAGTCTTTAACATGAAAATTAGTGCTTTTACTTTTATCAAGAATGGCGAAATATTAGGCTACCCTTTTATCCAATCCATACAATCGATTCTCCCAATTGTAGATGAATTCGTGATTAATGTTGGTCAGAGTGAAGACGATACATTGACGTTAATTCAATCAATTAACAATCCAAAAATTCGTATTATTCAGTCAACATGGAATGACAATATGCATGACCGTGGCTATGTCTATGGTCAACAAAAGATGATTGCTCAGTTTAATTGCACCGGCGATTGGGCATTTTATATAGAGGGCGATGAAGTTTACCATGAGGATGATTTGGATAAAATTAAAGCATCCATGCAGATGCATGTAGATAATCCAAACGTTGAGGCGTTAGTATTTGATTTTTATCATTTTTATGGTAATGCAAACAGCTATCTTGATTCTCCTGGTTGGTATCGATCAGAAGCTAGAATTATTAAAAATTCAGTTCGCTCGTACGCACCAGATGGTCTATTCTGGTTGGTATTGGAAAGTAATAAAAAGGGAAGATATCCAAAGGCAAAACACACAGGCGCACGTTGTTATCATTATGGCTGGGTGCGTAGCGAAGAGCAAATGAATTTAAAAAGTGAGAAAGTTCAGAAATATTGGGGTGGCGAGCCAGTAAGAATTGATTATTCACAAATGGATCAATCCATTATTAAAGAATTTTCTGATACCCATCCAAAAATAGTTCAAGATTGGTTGCCTAAAGAAAAAGGTGTTTATCAAGCAAATCCTAATTATCAATTAACCAGTAAGCAAAAGAAGCATCGTTTAATGATAAAATTAGAGAAACTGCTCAATGTAGAGTTAAGTAAAAAACATTATAAACTAATCTAACAGTAGACTTTTTATGGGCAATGCTTTTATATACACCACATCTGTGGCTAGTCTAATATTTTTCATATATCTTATTCCTGGAATTGCATTATTTCCTAAATTTATCCTAACTCCAAGAACAGCTGCAACCATACCTTTTATCAGTATATCTAT
>DTVJ01000017.1 GCA_012963565.1 Piscirickettsiaceae bacterium | reverse complement strand
CCAATATTCCACTCGCCCATTTGTTCACGGGTGAGTGAATTTAGATCTACATGTTTATACTTCGAGTAATCCATTTCTAAGTCAGGATAAACACTCATATCCACGTCTGGTAATTCTGCCACACCTGAGCCATCAAGTGAAAAATGTAGATGGCGAGTAGCCGCACAATTTGGAATCATAGCCACCGGTTGTGAGGCGGCATGGGTTGGATAATCTTTAATCTTCACATCAAGCACTGTGGTTAAACCACCCAAACCCTGTGCACCGATGCCAAGATCATTAATCTTATTAAATAAGTCTAGACGTAATTTTTCAATATTAGTTGGATTAGATTTTTCACTAATTTTGGTTATATCAATCGGATCCATTAAACTTTGCTTAGCCATGAGCATGGCTTTTTCAGCAGTACCGCCGACACCAATACCAATAAGACCTGGTGGACACCAACCTGCCCCCATTGTTGGTACTGTTCTTAGTACCCAGTCAGTTAAACTATCATCCGGCTGTAGTACGGCAAATTTGGCTTTATTTTCAGAACCACAACCTTTAGCTGCAACGATAAAATTAACTTTATCACCCTTAACCACTTTCATGTGAATGTTAGCCGGGGTATTATCGCGAGTATTTTCTCTAGAGAAGAGTGGGTCTTTAACAATGGAGGCTCTGAGTGGGTTTTCAGGATTTGTATAGGCGCGCCTCACTCCCTCATTAATCATATCTTCTAGTGATAGCTCTGCATCCCAGGTGATATCCATACCCACTTCAACAAAGATATTAACAATACCAGTATCTTGACACATTGGGCGTTGACCCAAGGCGGCCATTTTAGAATTAATCAGAATTTGTGCAATAGCATTTTTAGCCGATTGATGTGTTTCTTTTTCATAAGCATTAGCCATGGCCTGAATAAAATCTGGTGCGTGATAATACGAAATATATTGCAAGGCGTTAGAAACGCTTTCAATTACATGTTTTTGCTTGATTTCCATCTTTATTATGCTTTAAATATTGCCTAATTTTAACAAGGTGTTTATAGTATGATATATTTTTATTTTAACCAATATTTAACCGGATTTTTTTATGTTTGATATTTTTAAAGGCCAAAGCCTTTCAATCGATTTAGGTACTGCCAATACGCTCATTTACATGGACGGTACAGTGGTATTAAATGAACCATCAGTAGTCGCCATTCGTAATGATAGAGGCTCGATGGAATCAACCGTGATTGCGGTTGGTCAAGATGCCAAAAATATGCTGGGTAGAACACCTGGCTCAATCGAGGCGATTCGCCCGATGAAAGACGGTGTGATTGCTGACTTTAAAGTCACTGAAAAAATGTTGCAACACTTCATTCGTAAAGTATTACGTTCTGGTTTTTTCTCACCAAGCCCTAAAGTTTTAATTTGTGTACCTTGTGGTGCAACCCAAGTTGAGCGTCGTGCAATTAAAGAAAGTGCTGTTGGTGCGGGTGCACGCGACGTTTATCTAATTGAAGAGCCAATGGCCGCAGCACTCGGTGCTGGTATGGCTATTGAAGAAGCTTCAGGTGCGATGGTGATTGATATTGGTGGTGGTACTACAGAAATTGCTATTATGTCACTCAATGGTATTGTTTATTCAGATTCACTACGTGTTGGTGGCGATGTGTTTGACTCTAACATTATTAAATTTGTACGTCAAGAACACGGCATTATTATCGGTGAAGCTACGGCTGAGCAAATTAAAGAACAAGTAGGCTCTGCCTTTAAAACCAGTGCTATCAAAAAGGTTGAATTTAGAGGTCGCGATGTTGCCAAAGGTATTCCAGTAAGCTTTGAAGTCACTAATACAGAAATTAGACAGGCCTTGCAAGAGCCATTAGCAACTGTTGTTGGCGCTGTGAGAACTGCACTCGAACAAACACCACCAGAGCTTAGCTCTGATATTGCTGAAAATGGTTTGGTACTCACCGGCGGTGGTGCTCTTTTAGAGGGGCTAGACAAACTCATTAATAAAGAAACAAACCTGCCTGTGCGTATCGCTGATGATCCACTTACCTGTGTTGCTCGTGGTGGTGGTGTTGCTTTAGATATGATTAGTATGCACAGCATGGGGTTCTTAGCTGCAGAATAATCTAGTTAAAACTCAGGAGTCTTTAAAGCGTCTGAATCATGCAGTTTCTTAAACTTTTAACACCTGTCTTTATTGCTATTTTTTTAATCCTTTCGGATTATAAGTTTTCATATTTAGATAGTGTCAAACAAGCGATTGCTAAACTCGTCTCACCAATTTACTTGGTGGTCAATCTACCTTCTCAACTCTATATTTGGATTAACGAGCAGGGCACCACAAAACAAGCCCTACTCAATCAAAACAAACAGCTTAACAGTGAATTGACTCAATTAAAAGCTAGTCTACAAACCCATAATGCGTTGTTATTGGAGAATCAAAAATTAACCAAACTGCTGGGTGCAAGCTACACCATTGGCAACCAAAAATTTACATTGGCTCGTGTTGGCTCTATCAGCCAGTCTAGACTTAAAAAGCAAATTGCCATTAACAAGGGTAGTGGTGATGGTTTGAAAGTCGGGCAAATTGTACTGGGTGCTAAAGGTGTTATTGGGCAGATCACTCAGGTAACACCTCTATATTCAACTGTATTGATGATTACCGACCCGACCCAATATATACCGATTAAAAATCAGCGTAACGGTACTCGAGGTGTAAGCAAAGGTGTCGCTTCTCACCAAAATAAGCTAGTGGTTAATTTTATTGAATCTGAGTTCGACGTCAAACTCGACGATGTCTTCTTAAGTAGCGCCGTAGGCTCTAAATTTCCAGCTGGATATCCGGTAGGTACAGTAACTCATATTGAAAAACATGCCAACGATCCTTTTTTGCATATTGAGCTAGCACCTATTCAAACAACTGAGCAGCTGGAATTTGTCTTAATCGGCAACTCTAATTAAATATTATGATTACAAGCAAAACAAACTCAAATAATCAATGACGACTCAACGCCCCTACATTTTTCTTGCTAAGATTACACCATTTGCTTTAATCATTAGCGCAGTACCCTTGTCTCAAATCGTATTAGAGATATCTCCTTTTTGGATGTTACTTTTCTTTATTTACTGGCTAACTTACTTTTCTGCCAAAGGGCGGTTCTTCTTGGCTTTAATACTCGGGATTTTAGTCGATATACTACACGGTGATATATTAGGGCAGAATGCGTTAGCATTGATACTTAGCGCTGCCTTTATCGCCAATGTAAAACAGTCTTTCTTTGTCTCTAATCTGAGCACTCAGCAAGTTTACGTCTTTGTTGCATCGAGTATTTATTTAGGCTTATTTTTACTAGTACATACTTTAATTCAGGATTTTAACTTCAGTTACTATTTATTGCTTACACCTTTATCAGGTGCGCTATTTTGGCCTGTTGTACAGCTAATACTCTCGAAGTGTAAGCATTAATAATCAAAATACCCTTCTAACTCATGGAAAAAATCAGCAACATTGCACTAGAGAATAAGATTTTTTCAGCCAGAATGATTCTGGCTTTTCTTTTTGTATTGATTCTAACATCGGTACTCGTACTCAGACTCTACAATCTGCAAATCAGCAATTACGACTATTACGCCGAGGAGGCTTTAGGTAATCAAATGCGCACGCTACCTATCACTCCTACTCGAGGCAAAATATTTGATCGAAATGGCAAAATTATTGCCACTAATCAGCTCTCATATAAACTCACACTCACCCCTGAAAAAACCAAAAATATCGCCAAAATCCTACTTTCTCTTAAGCAATTAGGCTTTATTGATGATAAGGATATAGAGACATTTAATAAAAATAAAAAACAATACAAAAAATTCCACAACATTCCGCTTAAACACAAACTAAGCGAAGCACAAGTCTCTGAGTTCTTGGTTAGTAATCAGTTTGTTGGTGTTGATGTTGAGCCTTACTTTCATCGTATTTATCCTAATAATGACTCCAGTGTTCATGTTGCTGGTTATGTCTCTAGGATGAACAAACAAGACAAGTTATTCTACGACGAGCAAAATTATCTCGGTACTTCTTTTGTCGGGAAAACTGGTATTGAAAGGCAATACGAAACACTACTGCATGGCACCAACGGAAAAAAACAGATTGAAAGAAACGTCACCGGACGAGTAATTGATACTCAAATCATTCAAGCTGCTGAAAATGGAATAGACTTATACCTCAGTATTGATCTAGATCTGCAAAAGAAAGCTGAGTCTCTTCTCAAGGGTAGGCGTGGATCAATTGTTGCAGTCAATGTCAAGAATGGCGAAGTGCTGACCTTGGTTAGCACACCTATTTTCAATCCTAATTGGTTTGTTAATGGTATTTCTCATAAAAATTATCAAAGTCTGCAGACTTCAAAAGACATTCCACAACTGAATCGTTCTATCCAAGGATTATACCCACCAGGGTCAACCATTAAGCCAATGGTAGCCTTGGCAGGCCTTGAAGAAGGTGTAATCACCAATCAAAGTAAGACCTATTGTCCGGGTTATTACAAACTGCCGAATGTAAAGCGTAAATTTAATGACTGGAAACGAACTGGACATGGTGTTGTTAATGTCAAAGATTCAATCGCCCAATCTTGCGATGTCTTCTTCTATGATCTGGCCAACAAAATGGGTATAGATACCTTACATGACAATCTTAAATTTTTTAACTTTGGCGCAAAAACGGGGATTGATATTCCGGGTGAGAAAGGCGGCATATTACCCTCAAAATCCTGGAAAAAAATCAACAAGGATGAACCTTGGTATCGAGGCGAAACACTCATCGTTGGTATTGGCCAGGGGTTTATGACTTCCAGTCCGCTGCAGCTTGCTGTTGCTACCGCAGCGCTGGCTAATAAAGGTCAGATTTTTCAGCCAAAATTACTGAAGAATATTCAAACACCCAATCAAGCTATTGAAGAAGTTGATAAAGGATCACACAGACAAATACCGATTAAGGATATTAAAAATTGGGAAGATGTGATTGATGGCATGAAACAAACTATCTATGCACCTAAAGGCACGGCCCGAAGGTTGAACAAAGGCCTTACTTATACCTTGGCTGGAAAAACGGGTACTGCCCAAGTATTTGGTCTTGACGCAGAAGAGCAATACATCGCTGAAAAATTAGATGAACGCCTTAGAGATCATGCGTTATTTACCGGTTTTGCCCCTATTGAAAATCCTCAAATCGCCATTGCTGTTATTATTGAAAATGCAGGTAGTGGTAGCTCTCAAGCAGCACCCCTTGCTCGTAAGGTGTTAGATGTATATTTTGAAAAACAGACTACACACTTAGACAAGTAGTGATAGTTTGTTCATTAATCGGAAAAGTTAATACGTGATCCAAGCGATAGCGCTGCTTTAATTGATTTAGCTGGATTTGGTTAATTTCATCATAAAGAACGATAATTTTCACCTCGGGAGAATGACTTTCTAATGTTGCTAATAATGATTCAATGTTGCTGACCCTATCTCGGAATTCAGGGTTATAACTAAACTCAGCCACCAGCACTTGATATTGATTTTTCTTGGCCAATTTAACCGCTTTTCTTTGTGAATCTTCAAAATCAACCACGAATCCCATGCTGACAAAAAGTGGAGTGTAATCGTCAAATCCGCCCTCATCCACAAAAAATAACAATCGATTATGACTCACTTGCACTCTCTTGCAGGGCGTAAAATTTCTGCTTAAACTCAGTGAATGTATTGCTTTCGATAGCTTCTCGCATTTCTGACATCAAATCTTGATAATAATACAAATTATGAATGGTGTTGAGTCGTGCACCTAAAATTTCATTTTTGCGTTGTAAATGATGTAGATATGATTTTGAGTAATTCTGACATGTATAACAATGACAGTTTTCGTCTAAAGGCTGGGTGTCTAACTTATATTTTGCATTACGAATTTTAACAATACCGACAGAGGTAAATAAATATCCATTACGTGCGTTTCTGGTTGGCATTACACAATCAAACATATCAATACCACGTTCAACTGCCTCTACCAAATCTTGTGGTGTACCAACACCCATTAGATACCTTGGCTTGTCGTTTGGCATTTTGGCCGGTAGATAATCCAATACTTTCATCATTTCTTCTTTAGGCTCACCCACACTTAGACCACCAATGGCAAACCCGTCAAAATCCATCTCCACTAATGATTCAAGAGATTGAGATCTTAAATTCTCAAACATACCACCTTGAACAATACCAAACAAGGCATTTTGATTACCTAAACGATCATGTTCGTCCTTAGAGCGCTGAGCCCAACGTAAGGACAACTGCATAGACTGATCAGCCGTTGCTTGGTCAGCTGGATATGGGGTGCATTCATCGAAAATCATAACGATATCTGAACCTAATTTTTTCTGAATCTGCATCGATTCTTCTGGCCCCATAAAGATCTTAGCGCCATCTTTAGGTGAGCGAAAATCCACACCTTTTTCACTAATCTTACGCATATCACCCAAGCTAAACACCTGAAAACCACCAGAATCAGTTAGTAGCGGCCCTTGCCAATGCATAAAATCATGTAAGTCACCGTGTGCTTCAATGACATCTGTCCCTGGTGTAATCGCCAGATGAAAAGTATTGCCTAGAATCATCTGAGCACCGATGTCTTTGACCTCTTCGGGAGTCATGGCTTTGACTGTACCATAAGTACCCACCGGCATAAAAGCAGGGGTTTGCACTTCTCCACGATCAAACACCATAGTGCCACGACGGGCTTTATTATCTGTGTTGCTTAGTTTAAACTTCATCATTTTGTTCGTTTACCTGCATATGCCAAAGACTGGCATATTGGCCACCCAAATTTAATAATTGTGTGTGGGTACCGCTTTCTTCAATGGTGCCATTACCTAAGACGATAATTTTATCAGCATCAACAATCGTAGATAACCGGTGTGCAATCACCAATGTTGTATGCTCACTTGAAAGACTCATTAAAGCCTTTTGCACCATTTTTTCAGAATAAGAATCAAGTGCCGAAGTTGCCTCATCAAAAATCAATATCGGTGGATTTTTCAATAATACTCTGGCAATGGCAAGGCGTTGTTTTTCACCACCTGAGAGTTTTAGCCCACGTTCACCAACAACGGTGTCGTATCCTTGTGGTAGTTGATCAATAAAAGACTCAATAAAGCTCAGTTTTGCAGCACGTTTAATTTCATCATCAGTAGCGTTAGGCTTACCGTAAGCAATATTATAATAAATGCTTTCATTAAACATAACGGTGTCTTGTGGAACGACGCCGATGGCTGATTGCACAGAGCTCTGATTTAACAGTTTAATGTTTTGCCCATCAATCAATATCTCGCCACTACTTACATCATAAAATCGGAACAACAATTTGGCTAATGTTGATTTACCCGAACCAGACGAACCAACAATAGCTACTTTTTGACCCGGTTCAATTGAAAAACTAATATCATTTAAGACAGCTTTCTTACCCTTGTAAGCAAAAGAAACATGATTAAATTCTATCCTTCCATGAGCAATGTCTAAGTCTGGTGCATGATCAGCATCCTGAACTTCAGAAGTACGTTCAAGCAAATCAAACATATTGTTCATATCAATAAAATTATGCTTGATTTGACGATAAATAATACCCAAACTACCTAAAGGCATGAATAATTGCAACAGTAATGCCTGAATCATAATTAGATCACCCAAGCTTAGATTTTGATCAACTACACCTTGAGAGGCTTGTATTAGAATTATGGTTACACCTATAGCAATCACTGCACCTTGTACAAAGTTTAATGCTGTCATTGTAGTAAAACTCTTAGTGGCAACATTCTCCCAACGGGTCATGGTTTGATCGTAACGATTTACCTCAAAAGCTTCTTGATTAAAATACTTAACCGTCTCATAGTTAATCAAACTATCCACTGCATTGGTATTCGCCTCTGACTGCATATCGTTCATTTGATACCGATATTTCATTCTCCAAGTGGTGATTGCTAATGTTAATCCCACATAAAAGAGTACGGTTATTAGCGATATTCCAGCAAAGAAAAAATCATAATTAATCCATAAAATACCAATCACCAAGCAAATCTCGAAAAACGAAGGCAGAATGTTAAAAACAAAAATTGACAGCAGTGTGGAAACACTTTGCGTACCACGATCAATATCACGAGTAATACCGCCAATACGGCGATCAAGATGAAAAGATAAGTCTAAGGTGTGTAGGTGCTTAAACACCCCAAGTGCAATCAGATGCATGGCATGATAACGTACCTTGGCAAATATGGCATCTCTGAGCTCATTAAACAAAGAACTGGCAAGCCTTAATGCGCCGTAGGCAAACAACATTCCCAATGGCAAAATCAGCAATACATTGGTTTGATCTAGACTATCAACAATTTCCTTTAAGATAAGAGGCACTGCCACATTAGCAAATTTAGCGGCAATCAAAAATAGGGTTGCGAAAATAACGCGAACGCGCATTTTTAATAAATACGGCATAAGCCTTTTTAAAACCTTAATATCTCGGGTTTTAAAATCATAGGCCTTAGTTTGGCTGCTATTACTAGTACCGTGCATCATTAATTGGATAATCGTCTGGCAAAATTGCACCTTTTTCGAGAGCAATCTTCAACACTTCATCGCTTCTAAATTGATTGGGATTTAGCAATAACTCTTGTTGCCAAAATGAGTGCATCTCACACATTTTAGGATGAGTGTGATTACATCCTAAAACATGCAAACTACATTCACCAACTCTCCACGGACCTTCTCCAGTAACCTCGCCTTCAATAATATGAATACTGTAAGTCGGATCTTTTTCCCAAAAAAGCTCAAAATACAGAATGCCTTTTGGATGTTTAAAAATCTCCTCGATAACGCGAGTTTCCCCATTAGGATATTTGACATAAAGTGGAGAGCGTAGGGTAAATAACTTATTCATTGATAAAAGACTGATTGATTTGTTCAAAGTTAAATCCTCTAGATTGCAAAAAACGCTTTTGTTTTGCCTGTTCGTTATAATCCAACAGCGCCTCTACTCCGTATTTATTTTCTCGTATTGATCTTGCCAATGCAAACCAATCAAATACCGACAAATCAAAATGTTCAATGCCCCGTTGTCTTAATTCTCCAGCAATCTTAATTGGACCTTTGCCTTGATTGAAACGCATTTGAATAAACTCCTGCGCAAAACGCTCATTACTCTGATAATCTTGTTCAACGAGTAAATCAACAGTATTTACAATATCCAACTCGTCAAACGCTTTGAGTTGTAATTTTTGTTCAAGTTCTAGACGTGAATGTTCGCGCCTAACTAACATCCGCATTGCAGATGTATAACACTTACTCGTCTGAGTCTGAGTCACCGTCATTCATTAGATTTTCACGAATTTTAGTCTCAATACTTTGACTGAGTTCAGTATGCTCTATTAAATAATCTCTAGCATTGTCCTTGCCTTGACCAATTCTCTCACCTTCAACACTATACCAAGCACCTGCTTTTTCAACAAAACCTAACTTAACACCCAAATCAATAATTTCACTTTCCCGTGAAATGCCTTGATTGTACAAAATTTGAAATTCTGCTTGTTTGAATGGTGGCGCCACTTTGTTCTTTAATACTTTGACACGAGTTTCATTACCTAAGATTTCATCACCCTTCTTAATTGCGCCGATACGACGAATATCCAAACGAACCGAGGCGTAGAATTTCAACGCATTACCACCTGTTGTAGTTTCAGGGTTACCAAACATCACACCAATTTTCATACGTAATTGGTTAATAAAAATTACCATGGTGTTGGTTTTTTTAATATTAGATGTTAGTTTTCTCAACGCTTGAGACATAAGTCTTGCTTGTAAGCCCATATGAGAAGCGCCCATTTCCCCTTCAATTTCGGCCTTTGGCGTAAGTGCTGCCACTGAATCTATCACTACAATATCCACGCTGCCTGAACGAACTAACATATCGGTAATCTCGAGCGCTTGTTCACCAGTATCTGGTTGTGAAATTAATAACTCATCAGTATTAACACCTAAACGTCTAGCATATTTTGGATCTAGTGCATGCTCAGCATCAATAAAGGCTGCTGTGCCGCCAAGTTTTTGCATCTCGGCAATCACGTGCAAGGTTAAGGTTGTCTTGCCTGAGGACTCAGGACCATAAATTTCAACCACTCGACCACGTGGCAAACCGCCAATACCCAAGGCAATGTCCAAACTTAAACTGCCCGTCGAAACCGCTTCAATATCAGCATGAGCTTGTTCATCACCCAAAAACATCACTGAGCCTTTACCAAATTGCTTGTCAATCTGCGCAAGTGCTGCTTTTAGGGCTTGTTTTTTCTGTTCATCCACGTTGTTTCTCCTAGGTAAAATGTAGTTAAATTTTTCTTAATAAATTTGAACAATTATATCTGAAATATCGTGGCAACTTTTTCAATAAAAGACACACAAAATATGGCGCTTGCACTTAAACTTGCCAGCAAGGGACGATATGGCGTGAAAGCCAATCCCATGGTGGGTTGTGTGATTGTAAAAGACGATAAAATTATTGCCAAAGGGTACCATGAAACCTTTGGTGAAGCACACGCAGAGATAAACGCCTTGAAACAAATCAATCATCAGGCTGATGGTGCAACCCTTTATGTCTCTTTAGAGCCTTGTGTTCATCAAGGCAAAACTCCTCCTTGTGCACAAGCCATTATTGATGCTGGCGCCAAAAAAGTAATTATTGCCACACTAGACTCTAACCCTTTAGTTAGTGGTAAAGGTGTTGCTATGCTTAAGGCGGCAGGTATTGAAGTGAGTTTAGGCCTACTTGAAAGTGAAGCTTTAACACTCAATCGTGGCTTTATTAAACGCATGCAAACTGGATTACCTTTTGTCACTTGCAAAATCGCCATGAGTCTCGATGGTAAAACCTCGATGGCCGATGGTGAAAGTAAATGGATTACCAACGAGAACGCAAGAGAGGATGTTCAACACCTACGCGCTAATCATCAAGCAATTATGACTGGATCTGGTACTGTTTTAGCTGACAACCCATCCATGACAGTGCGTCTTGATACGATTAACGTATCGCCTTTAAGAGTAGTGATTGATGGCAAGAATCAAATCACCGATCGGTCGCTGAATATTTTCTCTGACGACGCATCAACCCTTATTTTAAATACCAGCACCACCAAAATACTTGACCCAAACAAACTAGATCTGAATGATGCACTCAAGCAACTAGGTGACCAAGGCATTAATACAGTTTTACTTGAGGCGGGACCAGGTCTCATTGGTGCAATGATTGAAGCTAACTTAATTGATGAATTTATCATCTATGCGGCGCCCATACTGATGGGTAGTGACGCCAATTCAATGGCAACTTTACCGCTAAGCAATATGGCAGATAAAATCAAACTCAGTATTAGTGATATTAGAATGGTGGGTGATGATATAAAAATTACCGCTAAAATCAATGATTAAATCTTTAACTAACAAACGTATTCTATTAGGGGTTAGTGGCTCTATTTCCGCTTACAAAGCGCCTGATATTGTGCGTCGTTTGCAAGATTTGGGTGCCGAAGTTCGAGTTATACTCACACAAGGTGGTGCTCGATTTATTACTGAGTTGTCACTACAAGCCACTTCAAAAAACAAAGTGCATGATAATTTGTGGGACAAAGAAGCCGAATTATCAATGGGACATATTGAGCTAGCCAAATGGGCAGATGCAATTTTAATTGCCCCTGCCAGCGCTAATACTATTGCTAACTTAAGTGCGGGAAAAGCCTGTGACTTACTTACTAGTGTTGTCTTAGCCAGTAACTGTCCAATACTCATTGCACCAGCGATGAATCAGCAAATGTATGCTTCTACTGGTGTTCAAGAAAACATCACTACACTCGTTAAGCGCCACATTCAAATCATCGACCCTGATCATGGTGAACAAGCCTGTGGCGATATTGGTGAAGGCCGATTAGCAGAGTCTAACGTCATTGCTCAACAAGTGGGAGTTCTATTTAACACAACCAAACTTACAGGTAAAAAAATATTGATCACCCTTGGGGCAACCATTGAGGCCATCGACCCGGTGAGATATTTATCAAACCACAGTAGTGGCAAGATGGGTATGGCACTTGCTGATGCTTGTATCGAAGCAGGTGGAGAAGTTACCCTTGTGTATGGCAATATCACTACCAAA
>DTVJ01000016.1 GCA_012963565.1 Piscirickettsiaceae bacterium | reverse complement strand
GAATAACACCCTTTTTTTATAACGGTTAAAAAACATGAAGATTTTTTCATACATTTTAGTATTGATTGTAAGTCTTGTATTCTCACCTCAGAGTTTTGCAAGTAATGATGACCTTCAAAATACAATTAGTCAATTAACTGCAAAGAAACTCCGAACAAAGTTACAGGTTGTTGAGAATATTATTCACAACAAGAGTCCTAAGGTTGAGTTTGTACTTGAGTCCCTATTAGAGGGAAAAGTTTATTACATTAAAAGTAATAAAAAAGTTGTTTATGTTGTTAAGGAGAATAGAGAGTATTTAGCTAAAGATTTATTGAATGGTAATTCTTTAGGTAAGTTTTCAAAACGCCAACTAAAGAAGGTTGGGATTAATAACAAGATACGCCAGAAAATTAAAATTGGACTTTCAATGTTGAGTCTTACTCACTCTGATGAGTCGGTTCGATTGAAAGCTGTAAAAAGCACATATAAAGACATTAATACTGAAGTATTTAATAGGATAAAAGTATTAATACAAGACGAGAAAAGTGAAAAAGTTCGCGATTCAATGCTTGTTCTAATGAATGTATATCACTTGGATGACAAAGATCCGCTTAATAGAATTAGGGCTATTAATAGTTTGAGCAGAAATTTGGAGCCAATTGTTAAGAATAAACTTATACAATTAAAGAATAACGATCCAAGTCCAGAAGTAAGAGTAGTAGCTGAAAAGGAATTGAAAGATATTAATTCAAAAATTAGTTTTTTTAAAAATCTAGAGACAGTATTTTTTGGAATTAGTTTTGGCTCTGTACTAATTTTAGCTGCTATCGGACTTGCCATTACTTTTGGTGTGATGGGCGTGATTAACATGGCACATGGCGAATTGATCATGTTAGGTGCTTATACGACCTACGTTGTTCAGTTGTTAATGCCAAATCATATTGAACTTTCAATATTTGCTGCCATTCCAGCAGCGTTTGTTGTATCAGGCTTAGTCGGTATATTAATTCAAATTGGTATTATTAGGCATCTACACGGCAGACCTTTGGAGACGCTACTTGCCACATTTGGTGTTAGTTTGGTGTTGCAACAAGTCGTACGAACAATCTTCTCTCCATTAAATAGGTCTGTTGAAACGCCCGAATGGATGTCGGGAGCCCTAGAAATCAATGGTATTTTATCCCTGACTTGGAATCGACTATATATTATTATTTTTTGTTTAATTGTATTTGCAGCTCTAGTTACAGTTTTAAAGAAAACTTCGTTAGGCCTCCAGGTAAGAGCAGTATCACAAGATAGAAATATGGCTAGAGCTATGGGTGTTCGATCTAATTGGGTCGATGCTATGACATTTGGTCTTGGTTCTGGCATTGCTGGTATTGCAGGGGTTGCGTTATCTCAATTAACCAATGTCGGTCCAAATTTGGGGCAAGCTTATATTATTGATTCTTTTATGGTTGTTGTATTTGGCGGGGTTGGCAATTTATGGGGTACATTGATTAGCGGATTTGGTTTAGGAATCATTAACAAGTTTATGGAGCCTTGGGTTGGGGCGGTGTTAGCTAAAGTCGTAATTTTAATCTTTATTATTTTGTTCATTCAGAAGAGGCCTAGAGGATTGTTTCCTCAAAAAGGCAGATCTGCAGGAGATTAAGTAATGTTTTTCTCAAGAATTTTGAATGACGATACTGGCGGCAAAATATTTTTATCAATATTGCTAGGTATTACAATATTGATTCCAACATTGAATATTATGGTGCCTGTAGAAAATCCATTGCATCTAACAACTTATACTGTCACTATTATGGGCAAGTATCTGACTTATGCACTCTTGGCTATTGCAGTGGATCTTGTTTGGGGTTATCTAGGCATTCTTAGTCTTGGACATGGTGCTTTTTTTGCATTAGGCGGATATGCAATGGGCATGTATTTAATGAGGCAAATAGGAGAAAGAGGTGTTTACGGAGACCCGATTCTTCCAGACTTCATGGTGTTTTTAGATTGGAGCGAATTACCATGGTTTTGGCATGGGTTTGATCAATTTTGGTTTGCAATGATTATGGTTGTATTGGTTCCAGGCTTTTTGGCATTTATATTCGGTTGGTTGGCTTTTAGATCGCGGGTAACAGGTGTCTATCTGTCTATTATGACCCAAGCATTAGTTTATGCTCTAATGCTTGCATTTTTTAGAAATGAATTGGGTTTTGGTGGTAATAACGGCCTGACAGACTTTAAAGATATTTTAGGTTTTAGTTTGCAACAAGATTCTACTAGAGTTGGATTATTTATTGCTTCTTCAGTTGCTTTGGCCGCTGGTTATTTGGCAAGTAGAGCGATTACTAACTCAAGGCTTGGACGAGTAGCTGTTGCGATTAGAGATTCTGAAAGTCGAGTTAGGTTTATTGGTTATAAAGTTGAGAGTGTTCAGTTATTTATATTTACATTTTCAGCTATTATGGCTGGTATTGCAGGCGCCTTATATGTGCCACAGGTAGGTATTATCAACCCTGGAGAGTTTTCACCAGTTAATTCTATTGAAATGGTGATTTGGGTAGCGATTGGAGGAAGATACACCCTTTATGGTGGAGTTATTGGTGCTCTGCTTGTTAATTATTCAAAAACCTTTTTGACTAGTGCAATGCCTGAAATCTGGCTGTTTGTATTAGGTGGTATGTTTATCTTAGTGACGATATACCTGCCTAAGGGTATCGTAGGTTTAATAAGTAAATATAGAGGTGCAAAATAATGAAAGAAAAAATACGTTCTTTTTTTGAAAAAGCAGCACCTACTAGAAATATCGATATACATAAGGACATTGTTTTATATTTAGAAGATATTACGGTGAGTTTCGATGGTTTTAAGGCAATTGATTCATTAAACCTTTATATTAAAAAAAACGAGTTACGTTGTATTATTGGTCCCAATGGTGCAGGCAAAACAACCATGATGGATATTGTTACTGGTAAGACTAAACCAGATAATGGAAGCGCATGGTTTGGACAAAATTTTAATTTATTACAACATTCTGAAGATGAGATTGCTAGGGCTGGTATTGGTCGAAAGTTCCAAAAGCCAACAGTATTTGAAAATCTAACGGTTTTTAATAACCTAGAATTGGCAATGGATGGGGATAAGCGAGTTTTTCCAACATTATTTGCAAAGATGTCAGCTGCTGAGCTAGAGT
>DTVJ01000015.1 GCA_012963565.1 Piscirickettsiaceae bacterium | reverse complement strand
CTTGATGGCGATTTATATACTTGTTTTTATCAAATTGATACTTACTATTACTGGATATAAGAAATTTCAGAAATTTAGAACGAAATGAACTTCGAAATGAAAAAAACACATCAAATCTGCCTAATTCCTTTGAAACTTTATATAAATCACTATATTTTTTACTTAAAACAACTGTCTTTACCGTTTTTGGATGGTTTTTCATTGCTTGAATCGACACAGAAGACCCAATAAAGGTAATTTGGGCATCATTATAAAAATTTACGATATTTTCTATTGCAGGCGTTGCCATAACGCAATCGCCTAACCATGTTGGGAGTTCTATTAATACTTTCATTAGGGTATATTATAATCACTAAACTAAAAAATGAATTATAGTAATTATTATGAGCATGTCTAAAGATCAATTAGAAGATGTATTTTGTCCAACTTGTGGAAAGGACGAAGAAAGAAAATTAATATTTAGTCGTACAGATGGCATATCTTTTTATAATTGCCTAAAGTGTAATATTGAATATGCATCTCCACGCCTTAAAGAAAAGTCATTGCTGGATCTTTATGAGGGAGATGGCTGGAGAGATAAATCATACTATGAAAATTGGACATATGAAAATTGGAAAAAGGAAAAAGGAAAGGATTATTATTTAGTCCAAGAAAATATTAATCTTGTTAAGAGGTTCTTGAAGTCAGGCTCATCAATTTTAGATGTGGGTTGTGATATTGGCCTTACAGTTAAAGCTTTAGAAGAAAGTGGTTATTATTCTGAAGGTGTTGAAGTTAGTACAATTGGATCTAAAATCGCTGCAGAAAAAACTGGCATCAAGGTTCACAATATGAAACTTGAAAAATATCAGCCGAATATAATATTCGACGGTGTATTTTTACTAAACGTATTGGAGCATCTTTATGATCCAATACAGTTATTAAAAGAATGTGGCGATAATATAAAGCAAGGTGGATATATATTTTTACATGTACCCCACCACAAAGGTTTAGGCACCCAATATAAAAAATACCTTCACAAAAAAGGAATAAAGCATGACTATAGGCATTTTGGCTTCCCCGCACATATCTACGCCTTTGATAAGAAAAGCTTAACAGAAATGCTTGATAAGGCTGGATTTGAAGCGATTCATTTTGAATCATGGTCAAACATTCTTACAAGAGGAAAAGTTAATGTATTCAACTACTTTCTAGTGCAACTTATTAAAAAATTCTCACTGTCTGATTACATTGTGTGTGTCGCTAAAAAAATATAGAAAGTAACTACTCGAGCTGATCTGAAAACTTAAAGTACCTTTCTAAAATTTTTAAATGCAACCAATCCTCTAATTTATCATTCTTAAATTGAACAATGAAATTATTGGCATTTTGAATAATACTTTCAGCCTCATCGGTATTGTCAATGTAATAATTGACCTTTTCCTCTAAATTTGAATAGTCATCATTAATTAAGACATAGTGATAATTTGGAATCAACTCTCCTTCCATTAACCATGTCTCAAATTTTGGTTTCGTCATAAAGCATAAAGAGTTAGAGGACATAATCCATTTTGTATTTGTAGCAACATCACCGCCTTCAATCGATAAAATAAATTTATACTGCAATTGATCGTTGATACTCATAAATGGCATACGCCATTTATCATTATGATGACTGTCGCCCTTATTAACATCTCCAATATCAATTAAATTAGATTTGTTAAAAAATTTTTCCATTAATTTAACTCTATGAGACTGAGTAACGGCGCCTCTCCAAACTAATTTATTTTGTTTTTTTTGATAAGGAATATCTTTCTTAACAAAATAGAAATGCCTAACTTTATCAAACTTCATAAGAATAGAATTATTGTTATCAGTTATTGGTCGACTCTTGGTTACACTCGGTATTGCAGGAACGTTTGTAATGTCTCCAAACATATAGGCTATTTTGTAATCTTGCGGAAAAAACCTTGCATATTCCATAAGATCTAAAGAATACACTCCGTGTTCAAAACTAATATCTTGAATTGTTGACAACCTCCAATATTGCATTTTATATTCTATCGAAAATTTATTATTTAGTGAAAACATAACCGGCGACTTATAATAATAATCTAACCGGCGATTCATCTCAAATTCATCAAAATTTTTAATTGATTTTTGTAGCTTATCCAAGTCTAGGGTTAGCCATTTTTTTGGGTATATCCTTTTGATATGCCCTCTGAAATAATAATTTAATTTATTATTTCTATTTTGAAATATTCTACTCATCTCGAACCTTGTAAAGTTACCATAATGATTAACAAATTATAGTTTTCTATAAATTTCAATATGTTGTTGCGCTAACTCTCTCCAACTCTTGCCAATGCCAAGTACAGGATCTTTTCTACTTAATTCTGTCAAACAAGAATTAGCCCACTCATCAATACTATCTCCTACATCTAACACACTGCCAGATCGGTTGCTTATTTGCGATGCAACGCCACATTGATTAGAAATTACTACCGGTATACCATAATTTGTAGCTTCTGCTATAGCCATGCCATAAGGCTCTGAGGCTGCTGGGTGTAATAACAGATTTGCTGAATACATAAATTTTGATGCATCTTGCCAGCCTAAAAGGCTAAAACCTGAATTCCAACTTTTGAACAAATATTTAATCTCTTCCTTATCCGGACCAATTACCCAAAATTCTATACTTGGATCGCTCTGTCTTAACTTTTTCACAATTCTCTCAGCTTTCTCTAGTCCTTTACGCTTCCACTCTTTGCCAATAAATAAAATAACTTTTTTATCACTTTTATTTCTCGCCACATGAGAGGATTTTTCTATACCCGGATATGCTGGAGGTAACAATATTTCTCTCACGCATGGATACATTTTCTTTAAGTCATTAAGAATTAAATCAGAGTTTGGAAGTATCGCTTTAACTTGACTGGCACACAACTCCCTACGCTCTAGATATAACCATACTGTGACACGAATAGAGACTCTTTTCCACCATGGTTTATTATAAACATGTGCAAATGGAGGGCCATGAAATGTACTCACATGATGAACTGCAGTTCTTTCATGGGAGTGAATAATCCAGTTACTATCCACATTATTTTCAATCCAAGAACTAACATTAGATGAAAAACGCAACATTGCAAGCCAACGTGGCCTTGGCGTTACCTGATTTAAATAATGGACTTCTATATTTTTA
>DTVJ01000014.1 GCA_012963565.1 Piscirickettsiaceae bacterium | reverse complement strand
TCATAAACAATTTCCATAGCACGACCACCCAGCACATACGAAGGCCTAACCACCAATGGGAAACCAATGGCATCAGCAATATCTCGCGCTTGTTCGAGCGAACGAGCCGTACCATTTAATGGCTGTTTAAGATCTAAACCTTGTAACATTTTAGAAAAACGCTCTCTATCTTCTGCTAGATCAATTGCATCTGGCGTGGTGCCGATAATTTTAGCGCCACTCCTTTCCAGGGCATCAGCCAACTTTAATGGAGTTTGGCCACCATAATGTACAATAATGCCATCTGGATTTTCAACCTCAATCACAGCAAGTACATCCTCTAGTGTGAGTGGTTCAAAATACAAACGATCTGAAATGTCATAATCAGTTGAAACGGTTTCAGGATTGCAATTCACCATAATGGTTTCAAACCCATCTTCACGCAATGCTAATGAAGCATGCACACAACAGTAATCAAATTCAATACCTTGACCAATACGGTTAGGGCCACCACCAAGGATCATAATCTTTTTCTTATTAGTCGGATTGGCTTCACATTGCTGTTGATAGGTCGAATACAAATAAGCCGTTTGCGTGTCAAACTCAGCTGCACAACTGTCTACCCGTTTAAACACTGGTTTAACATTGAGTGCTTTACGACGCTCTCTTACTGCTTGCTCAGAGCAACACAGCAAATCAGCTAAACGCACATCAGAAAATCCTTTTCGTTTTAACCCAAACATCTCATCCGCATCAATATCAGCAACATTCAAGCCATTAATTTGCATCTCACTGGAAACAATATCTTGTATCTGTGCTAAGAACCAAGGATCCACCTTTGATAAATCAAATACTTCTTCTAAAGTCATGCCGAATCTGAAGGCATCAGCTAAGTAAAAAATACGCTCACCACGAGCAGAAATACACTCGGATCGTATCTTGTTACGTGCATCATCAGCACTCAAATCTACAATAGGGTCTAGACCAAATTTATCCGTTTCTAAGCCTCTTAACGCTTTTTGCAATGACTCTTGGAAAGTAGAACCTATGGCCATGACTTCGCCCACAGATTTCATTTGCGTGGTGAGACGATCATCCGCTTTAGGGAACTTTTCAAACGCAAATCTTGGAATTTTAGTAACCACATAATCAATACTTGGTTCAAACGAGGCTGGTGTCTTACCACCAGTAATATCATTATCAAGCTCATCCAAGGTGTAGCCTACTGCTAATTTAGCAGCTACTCTTGCGATTGGAAAGCCTGTCGCCTTTGATGCCAGTGCCGAAGAACGAGAAACTCGTGGATTCATCTCAATAATCGTGAGACGCCCATCTTCTGGGTTAACTGCAAACTGAACATTTGAGCCACCCGTATCCACACCAATCTCCCGCAGGACTGCCAAAGAAGCATTACGCATAACTTGATACTCTTTATCAGTTAAAGTTTGTGCTGGGGCAACTGTAATTGAATCACCAGTATGGATACCCATCGGATCTAGATTTTCAATCGAGCAAATGATAATGCAGTTATCTTTGGTATCACGCACCACTTCCATTTCAAACTCTTTCCAGCCTAAAATCGACTCTTCAACTAAAAGTTCGTTGGTTGGCGAAAGATCTAGACCACGTTCACAAATCTCAATAAATTCTTCCTTATTGTAGGCAATACCGCCACCACTACCACCCATAGTAAATGATGGACGAATAACAGTTGGAAAGCCAACTTTCTCTTGTATCTTATGAGCATCTTCTAAATTATGTGCAACAGCTGCCTCAGGCATATCAAGACCAATCTTGAGCATGGCTTCACGGAATAAATCACGATCTTCAGCTTTATCAATCGCTTCTTTTTTAGCGCCAATCATCTCTACGCCGTGTTTTTCTAACACGCCATGGCGCTCTAGGTCCAATGCACAATTCAGTGCCGTTTGACCACCCATGGTTGGTAGTAATGCATCAGGCTTTTCAACCTCAATAATCTTTTCTACCGTGCGCCACTCGATCGGCTCAATATAGGTTGCGTCCGCCATTTTCGGATCAGTCATGATGGTTGCCGGATTAGAGTTTACCAAAATAACACGATAACCTTCTTCACGCAGTGCCTTACAAGCTTGTGCGCCAGAATAATCAAACTCACAAGCCTGGCCAATGACAATTGGGCCTGCTCCGATGATTAATATACTTTTTAAATCTTGTCTTTTTGGCATGTGTCTCTAATTTAAAGTTTGCTTAAAATTCATCGTCCTCTTCATCTGGCAAATTACCATCAAAGACATCAAACCTTCTCTTTTGTAAATACGATGAGCGCATGGTAATGTATGGGTCATCTGATTGATCCAATAAATCAGTCGCTGGTAATAACTCTACCCGCTTATCGATGACATTCATAGCACTAGCACTAATGAAACCAATATCGTTCATTTCATTAATCATATTCACATCAGAAGTGGTGTCAACAAATAAACCAACAGTATCCCTAACAGTTGATGGTCCTAATAAAGGCAACACGGTAAACGGCCCTTCTCCCACACCCCAAACAGCTAAGGTTTGACCAAAATCTTCGTTCCTTGTCGTTAGACCCATATCAGACGCTACGTCAAATAAACCACCCAAGCCTGCTGTTGTATTGACCAAAATACGAGTTAGTGTCGTTATGCTTTCAACAGGTTTAAATTGTAGTATTTGATTGGCTAATGTAGGAACATCACGTAAGTTACCAAAAAAATTACTTACACCATCTTGGAAAATACCTGGCACATAATCCTTATAAGCTCTAGAGATTGGCTCAAGCAGGTTGTCATCAATGGTTTCGTTGAATTCAAACACCGCCCTATTTATGTCTTCAAATGGATCGAGATTCTCTTCAGCAATAACTGAAGTATTAGCCGTAAAAAATAGTAAAAAAATGATTAATAATTGTTTCATTTTGACATCTCCTTTATAAATGTATCAAATAAGCCGCTCACATCATGTGGACCTGGAGAAGCTTCAGGATGTCCCTGAAAACTAAAGGCAGGTTTATCAACTACTTTAACACCTTGAATTGAATTATCAAACAACGACCGGTGTGTCACTTCTAATGTATCAGGCATATCTTCTTCTGCTACGGCAAAACCATGATTTTGCGAGGTAATCATTACTTGCTTTGAATCTAAATCTTGCACCGGGTGATTGGCACCATGGTGGCCAAACTTCATTTTCTCTGTCTTTGCACCACTGGCCAAAG
>DTVJ01000013.1 GCA_012963565.1 Piscirickettsiaceae bacterium | reverse complement strand
AGTATCGAAATTTTTAAAACTAACTATCTAGAGGTCTTTAACAACAACGATGATTTCATCTTTACTGAAGTTAGCGAGTCTCGCTTGCCAGGTGGTATTGAGTTTTACTTGTCGCTATTTTTCAAGCACACTAACACCTTGTTCGACTACCTGCCAGACAACACGATTGTCGCTACGCATCAAGGGTTCAACACCCTGGTAGACACTACTTTTGATGAAATTAGTACAAGACATCGACAAGCCAGTGGCAATCTTGATAGACCGCCACTGCCAATCGACAAGGTGTTTTTAAACAAAGATCAGCTATTTGGCAATATTAAGCAACAACAGCAACTGGTGATTGGTACTTCGAAACTTGAAGACAATCAAGGTGGTTTAAACTTTTCCAGCAAACTACTACCACCTCTAAATATTGAGGCGCAATCCAAAAATCCGCTGGCTAAACTCTTAAATTTTGCCAAGAAATTTGGTGGCAGAATACTCATCGTTTGTGAATCTGAAGGAAGACAAAGCGTACTTACAGATCTGCTCACCAGTCACAATCTGGAGCCAAATAGTGTTGAGCACTGGCACGAATTTATTGGGTGTGGTCAAGCCCTATGCATCACCAATGCTGACTTAAGCGAAGGCTTACTAACTGAAAACATTGCCATTGTTACTGAGTTGAACTTATTTGGCGCCGATGTAGTTAAGCAGCAAAGGCGGCGACGCGCTAAACATAAAGACTTTGATGAAGCGATTAAAAGCTTGGTTGAAATCCAAATCGGCGATCC
Organism: Piscirickettsiaceae bacterium; assembly: GCA_012963565.1. Classification (GTDB taxonomy): domain Bacteria; phylum Pseudomonadota; class Gammaproteobacteria; order PS1; family Pseudothioglobaceae; genus Thioglobus_C. The sequence goes on along the minus strand of DTVJ01000013.1, from coordinate 2,435 downwards.
TATTGTGCATGAAAGCTATGGCGTGGGTCGTTACCTAGGTCTTAAAACTCAAACCTTTGATGGCCTTGCACAAGACTTTCTGATGCTTGAATATGCCAATGGCTCTAAATTGATGGTGCCAATGACTTCACTGAATCTCATTTCTCGCTATTCAGGTGTCTCGCCTGATAGTGCACCATTACACAAACTCGGCACCAATCAATGGAGTAAAGCCAAACAAAAGGCACATGAAGCTTTGCATGATATTGCTGCTGAGCTGTTAGAAATTTACGCCAAACGACAATCACAAACCGGCTTCGCCTTTCCCGAACCGAGTGATGCATACTCTTCATTTGTAGCTAGTTTCCCTTTTGAAGAAACCCCTGACCAACTAAAAACTATGGGTGAAGTACTGGCCGATATGCAGTCAACTAAACCGATGGATCGGTTAGTGTGTGGTGACGTTGGCTTTGGTAAAACTGAAATCGCTATGCGTGCTGCGTTCTTAGCAGTAGAAGCGGGTAAACAAGTAGTGATATTAGTACCAACTACCCTATTGGCCAATCAACACCATCAGTCTTTCATTGATCGCTTTATTAATTACCCCATTGAAATCACTGCACTATCGCGCTTCCAAACACCTAAAGAACAAGCGCAAATTAAGGCGAAATTACAGAGTGGCAAAATCGATATTGTCATTGGTACACATAAACTGATTCAAGGCGGTATTAAATACCAAGATCTTGGCTTGGTGATTATTGATGAAGAACATCGCTTCGGGGTAAAGCAAAAAGAAGCTTTAAAGAAACTTCGTGGTCAAAGTGATATTCTGACCATGACCGCTACGCCGATTCCACGTACGCTAAACATGGCATTGGGTTCCTTGCGTGAACTGTCTATCATTGCCACACCGCCTCAAGGTCGAAGTGCAATTCAAACCTTTGTCAATGAATGGAATGATGACACTATTCAAGAGGCTTGTTCTCGAGAGCTACACCGTGGCGGGCAAATATTCGTTTTACACAACGACATTGACTCAATTGATAACATGGCAGAAACACTAAAATCGCTCATGCCAAACGTCCATGTGCGTATCGCCCACGGACAAATGCCAACGAGAGAGCTGGAACGCGTTATGAGTGATTTTTATCACGGTCGTTTCCAAATATTGGTATGTACCACCATCATTGAAACGGGAATTGACATCCCAAATGCCAACACCATCATCATTAACAATGCTCAGAACTTTGGCTTAGCTCAACTCCACCAACTCCGAGGCCGAGTTGGACGATCACACCACAGAGCTTATGCTTATTTGGTGATTAAATCTCATCAATCCCTAAGTAAAAATGCCAAAAAACGCCTAGATGCGATCGAATCGTTAGAAGAATTAGGCTCTGGATTTATGCTTGCTAATCACGATTTAGAGATTCGTGGAGCTGGTGATTTGCTCGGCGACAATCAATCAGGAAAAATTAGTGAAATTGGATTCAACCTGTACCATGATCTACTCAAGCGCACCATTAATGCTATGCGTGCAGGGAATAAAATCAACCTTGATGATCCAATCAATCATGAAATAGAGATTGACATTGGTATTGCATCGATTATTCCTGAGACTTATCTAGGTGATGTACATGAGCGTTTAGTATTGTACAAACGCATTGCCAATGCCAAAGATGATAACGAACTCAAAGATCTTCAAATTGAGATGATTGATCGATTCGGTCTTTTGCCTGACGCCACCAAAAATCTATTCGCTACTACACAGTTGAAAATATTTTGCGAAGCAATGGGTGTGGATAAAATCAGTATTTATGATGACAAGGCACACCTTACTTTTGCCGATAAAACTACAATTGAGCCGATTAGAATTATCAATTTGATTCAAAAACAACCTCAAATCTACCAATTAAAAGGACAAAATCAACTGATTTATAAAGAAAACATGCCTGAAGATATCAGACGCATTGGATTAGTAGATAACTTACTAAGGAGCCTTATTTAATCCAAATTTAATAACCACTGGCAATAAGATCTTAAGAACAATAAATACAAATACAATGCCGCCAAGTATATCGCCTGTCAGATAACTTTGTATGAAATTAAGTGCATCCACACTTTTGCCATCAATGTTCTCCACTTTATCTATATATAGAAAAAGCTTTGCCAGAGTATTAATCACTGATGACAATATAATCAAAAACAGAACATGTCTAAAATTAATCTTAGCATCGTCGAAGAAGCTAGATAAATGGAAATGTTTCATAACCATAATTGCAAGCAATGGTGCGAATACGCCCACTAAAGTACCTAATGGGCCATAAAAAGTATTACCACTCCAGAAATCATACAAAAACATACCACTCATAAGCGAGCCAATTAACACGCCAGGCAATGCCCAAATACCGAATAATAAAAATGCCAGAACCTTTGCACCCATTGGTAGCCACAGA
>DTVJ01000012.1 GCA_012963565.1 Piscirickettsiaceae bacterium | reverse complement strand
AATTCTTTCCAGATGGTAAAACTAAATCCATCTTTCTTTGCGGCATTGGACATGGTGATAGCACTAAGATCTTCCCAAGATCTCCACGGTTAAGTTTTGATGAAGCTTGTGAAATTGTTTAGTTGTTAAACTACTTGACCAGCTGCCCAACCTGACGACCAAGCCCACTGAAAGTTGTAGCCACCTAACCAACCAGTAACATCAACGGTTTCGCCGATAAAATATAAACCCGCTTGCGATTTAACTTCCATGGTTTTAGAGGATAACTCGTCGGTATTCACGCCACCCGTACATACTTCTGCTGTACGCATACCTTCAGTGCCACTAGGGCGCAATACCCAGTTATTTAACGTAGCACCAAATGCTTTTAAATCGCTTTGCTTGATTTGACCTAAAGATAAGTTTGACAAGGATTGATCGGTTAAAGTGTCGGCCAGGCGAACAGCTAAACGCTTGGGGAAAAGCTTTGATAAAATGGTTTTTAATTCGGTTTTGCCACGATCATCTTGCATTTGTAACAGCCAATCACTGGCATCTAAGTCTGGTAATAAATCAACGCTGATTTCATCGCCCTTATACCAATACGATGATATTTGTAAAATTGCTGGACCACTGATACCACGATGAGTAATTAATACGCCTTCTCGAAAACTTTGCCCATTACAACTCACCAAGGCATCAACCGATAAACCCGAAAGATCTTTAAAGTATCGATCGATGTCATTCTGATGAAAAGTAAATGGCACCAATGCCGGCCTAAAAGAAAGAGTTTTAATGCCAAATTGTCTCGCGACTTGCAAACCGAAATCTGTAGCGCCCATTTTAGGAATGGATGGACCACCTGTGGCAATCACCAGGGCATCTGACTGATATCGCTGTCCATCCACGCTTACCATGTATTGGCCTTTATGCTGAATGCTGTCAACCTTAGCTTGTAATTTGATGCCGACATTTTTGCATTCTTTAAGCAACATCTTTAATACAGCCGGTGCCTTGTCATTACAAAATAACTGGCCCAATGTTTTCTCGTGCCAATCCAAGTTATGCTTTTCCATAAGCGCAATAAAATCCCACTGCGTATAACGTGCCAATGCCGATTTACAAAAATGTGGATTTTTAGAAAGATAAGTTGCAGGGTCAATATGTAAATTGGTGAAATTACAACGCCCACCACCTGAGATCAAGATCTTCTTGCCAGCTTTTTCAGCCGCTTCAAATACCAATACTTTACGCCCACGCTTACTCGCTTCAATGGCACATATCAGTCCCGCAGCGCCAGCGCCAATAATAATGACATCAGCCTTCACTACTTAATACAACTCAATAATATAGTAAAGCATAGTGCCCTCAGATGAACGGGCTGGGCCAACTACTTTGGCTGCATAAAATTGCTTATCAGGGTTAGCTTGTTGTATGGCTATATCCAAATCTTCAACGATTTCAACACTGGTCGCTGGCACACGATCACGCTTTATACGTGGGATACGCACGACCGCAAATTGCTCTTTGGCAAAATTAGCCCTAGGATGCGGGTCTAACGAGTAACCATGAACCATCAGTCAGAAACAATCTTAGAGCCGCACACTTGATTAGCGGGTACAGCAACATGAATTTTGGCAGGTAAAGATAATTCCATGGCATTCACACGGCGTACAAATTCAGCTTTGTCTACACCACCACCAATCATTTCATTGTATTGTTTTTCTTCCCAAATCGAGCTTACTGTTCTACCGCCATAATCGTGTGCAGGATAGACGTAAGTCTCATCAGGCAATGCAAATAACCGCTGGATGGAGTCATAAAGTGTCTCAGCAGAGCCACCTTGGAAATCACAACGACCACAACTTCTAATTAGCAGTGCATCGCCAGTAAATACTTTGTCGTCAACAACGTACGACATACAGCCATCTGTATGGCCAGGTGTTGTTATTGCTTTAAGCGTAAAAGCGCCAAAAGTTAATGTCTCACCATCACCAATTAAAACGTCGGCGCAAGCAACAGAACTGTTTTTTCCAAGTACAATTTTAGCGTCGCTGAATTTTTGCTGTAATGGACATGAGCTAGTAATGTGGTCTGCATGTACATGAGTTTCAATAATATATTTTAAATTCAAGCCTAACTCTTCTATTAGGCCAATATCCCTTTGTTGAGTTTCATCAACAGCATCGATAATTACCGCCTCTTTGGTTTCGGAGTCTGCTAAAAGATAGGTGTAAGTTGAGCTGTCTTTCTCAAACAAAGGTCTAAAAATTAAACTCATGGTAATACTTTTTTAAATGGCTTCACAACGACACTTGCATAAGCACCTGATTCAAGATAAGGATCGGCATCTGCCCAAGTTTGTGCATCTTCAAGACAATCAAACTCTGCCACCACTAATGAGCCAGTAAAACCCGCTTCACCTGGTTCATTGTTATCAATAGCAGGATGCGGTCCGGCCAAAATCAAACGGCCTTGATTTTTTAAAACATTAAGACGCTCAATGTGTGCTGGTCGCACTGATAGGCGTTTTTCTAATGAGTTTTCAACGTCTTGTGAAATAATAGCGTACAGCATAAAACTCCTACAAATCTAGTACATCTTGCATGGAGTAAAGTCCAGCAGATTGACCTTCTAACCAACTGGCTGCACGAACAGCGCCATTAGCAAAAGTTAGTCGTGAAGAAGCCTTATGAGTAATTTCAACACGCTCACCTTCCATAAAGAAACTAACCGTATGCTCGCCCACTACGTCACCACCACGAATGGTAGAAAAACCAATAGTTTGACGATCGCGTGGCTCTTCAATGCCCTCACGACCATACACAGCACATTCCGATAAGTCTCTACCGAGTGCATTAGCAACTACCTCACCCATCTTCAGCGCTGTACCTGATGGTGCATCAACTTTATGACGATGGTGTGCTTCAACAATTTCAATATCAGCATCCTCACCAATCACTCGTGCTGCTATGTTTAATAATTTAAGTGATAAATTAACACCGACACTCATATTTGGTGCAAAAACAATTGGCATACTACTTGCAGCATCGTTAATTGCTTGCAGTTGGTCATCACTAAAACCGGTGGTGCCAATCACCATAGATTTACCCGAGCTTTGACACGCGTTCAAATATTCAAGCGTGGCTTCTGGGCGCGTGAAATCAATCAGTGCATCAAATTGATCTAACACTGCATTTAAATCATCGCCTTTATCAAGAGTTACACCTAAACTTACTTTATCTGATTGATCGATAGCCTCAATAATGGTTTG
>DTVJ01000011.1 GCA_012963565.1 Piscirickettsiaceae bacterium | reverse complement strand
ATTTTAAAAAACCCAGGTGATAACCCCTCATCAGAAATTATTTTAGATATCTTACACACTCTCTCTACTCTCTCTAAAGAAGGTATAAATGAATCTAAAAGTCTAGATGCGCTTATTAATATTACTCATCACGACAAAAATGATATTATCGAGAGTGTTAAATTACTAAAAGACAAGGGCTTTATTATTAATCAGATTATTCTTGATGAGAAGGGCAATCCAAAGCAGCTGGACCCGAAGGAGTGGAAATTAAGACACTCAGAATTAAACAATGATATTCATACTTACACTGACAGGTATGTGTCATTAGTAAAAAAAGACAACATCAAGTATTTCATTGACTTAGACGTTAAACATACTAAGCAGCTTAAAGACCTTAGAGAATATCCTAAATGGCCGGCAGTGATATTTTGGCTTGTTATTCTTGTGTGCACATATAGATTAATTAATCCTACTGTGCAATGGAATATTGATCACAAGTGGGTGATTGGTTTTGATTTTGACTATTGGTATATCCTAGTATGTCATGGATTGTGGGCATATTATGTAACTCTGTATTATAAAAACTATTTTCACAAAGCGGCTAAGATTTATGGAAACCCTCAAAACTTCGAGATTGCTAATGCCCTAATGATATTGATTGTTTTTGCACCCATGTTATATACTGCCTTTTATGACAGAAGTTTTTGGATATGGACGGTTGTTATTGGGGGTATGGGTGTTGCGCTTAATCTATTTTTCTTTCAGTGGATGTATATTAAAGGAGCCGAGTTTAAAAAACGCATATGGGATCAAGCCAAAGAAAGCATGGTAAATATGTTGATAGTTGCTTTTGTCGCATTAAGTATGGGCACAATGATTACTCCGTCCCTAAATTTTTATGAATTTAGTGCCAAGTTTTTAACCGATGACAATAGAAAGCAAATTATACGTTCTTTAGTTGAACGTACCAAGATTGAAGTACAGACAGATGATATTATTGCTAATAAGCCAGATTGGCCATGGTGGGAAATTCCTAGAAAAATAAATGAAGAAGGTGATTCAAAAAAGCGTGATGAATTTTTAAAAAAACTGTCTGAAAAATTACAAGAAAGAGATCGTGTTAATAATATTGAAGCTATCACGGAAGCCCTTAAAGCGGCTCTCACTCTCAATATTAACATAGATGAAGAACGTAAGAATTTTGTGGGTAAAAAACTTATCAATAAAGTTAATGGTATTGATGAGGAAGTTAGTGACACACTTACCAAAACATTGATAAAGTCTTTAAGCGACAAAGAATTTTTGATAGCGACAGGATTGGAAGATACCCTAGTAAAGAAACAAGTGAAGAAGCTGCAAGACGTCTTAACAACCCTTTCAACAAAGCTCAAAAAAGAAAATATAATAGCCTTCAATAATAAACCAACATACTATCTTGACGGTGGCAAGCATCTAGACCTCTGGCTGGCTGTCTTATTATCTATTTTCGCGCTTTTTGCAATAAACTGGCATGCAAAAAGAAAAATAGTTTCTGCTAGATTGGGCTCCACAAGTAAAGACTTCTTAAAAGATAAATTACAAAATAAGTGACATATGAATTTCCTAGAAAAAGCTTGTAAAAACAAAACATCCAACGACGATATGGCCCTAGTTGTTCAAGGGGGTGGTATGAGAGGTGTGTATTCAATGTCCGCTCTTTCAGCTCTTGAAGAGCTAGGCATGACGAATAACTTTAAATACGTTGCAGGATCATCTGCAGGCGCAATCAATGGCGCATATTTTATTGCCAACCAAGCAAAATCGGGTGTTGAGTCGTACGTTAATGAGCTTAGTGTCAGTGATTTTGTTAGTTTTTTTAGAATAAATAAAATTGTTGATGTAGATTTTTTGGTTGATTGGGTGGTGAAGAACACTATTCACTTGTCTATAAGTGGTGTATTTAACTCTAAGACCGAATTAGAAATGTCTTTAACCAACTCAAAAACTATTCAAGCAAAATATTTGAGCACCAAAACAGATGAGTTTGACATGCATGAAGCCCTAAGAGCTACCATGGCCCTTCCAGTGCTCTATGACAAAGAAATTAGTGTTCTAGGAGATACTTATATCGATGGCGGTATTTCTGATTATGTGCCCTTGCAAAAAGCCATAGATAAGGGTTATAAAAAAATAGTGGTAATACTAACATCTGAATTCAAGCACAGGCATGATAAATTTAAATTCATAATTAAGCTTGCAACACTGGGAAAAAGCAAGCTATTAACGGACGCACTATTATGTGAAGATGAGCGATACAATTCAGTGATAGATATCATAAAATCTAGCCACCCTGATATAGAAATTATTTGCATCGCTCCAAGCGACAAAAAAAGGCTTGTGGGAACAACCACAACAAATCAAAAAAAACTACTTGATTGCGCGCTAATGGCAAGAGAGGATGTATATGCAGCCGTCAATACTCAAATACCAAAAACAGAAAATGAAAACTTTTTTGACCTTTGGGATTCAAGAGCCAGCGTGCTAAAAAATAGGTAATTTATATGTTATTCATTAGATCATTATTGTACTTTATAGGCTCCGTAATTTCGGCGTTAGTTATTGGCCCTATAGCTTTTTTACTGTTTTTTATGCCTATCAACTTACGTTATAAGTTAATTTCACAATGGGCAAAATTTAACATATGGTCGTTAGGCACTATTTGCAATCTAAAGATTAATGTCATTGGCAAAGAAAATATTCCCGATAAGCCTTGTATCATAATATCTAACCACCAATCAACTTGTGAAACATTGGCATTTCAAACCATTTTTAAGCACCAAACCTGGGTCTTAAAAGAATCACTACTATGGATACCAGTTTTCGGATGGGGACTAGCGCTTTTGGCACCAGTTGTGATTGATCGTGGTGATAAGCTCGCAGCAATTAAAAAGGTGATGAAGCAAGGTGCAGATAGGATAAAAAAAGGCATTAATGTTATTATTTTTCCTGAAGGCACGCGTCAGCCATATGGAAAATTAGGTGATTATCAAAATGGTGGCATGGCCATAGCCAAGAAAGCCAATTGCGATATTATTCCTGTTTACCATAATGCTGGAAAATTCTGGCCCAAAGGAAAATTTGTGAAACACCCCGGTGTAATCAATATTGTTATTGGGAAGCCTATCGACCCTGAAAATAAAAAAACCTCAACTTTGACAAAAGAGGTTAAAGATTGGACCGAAGCTCAATCACTCAGCATTCAGTAATCGGTCCATTAAACTGTCATACTTAATG
>DTVJ01000010.1 GCA_012963565.1 Piscirickettsiaceae bacterium | reverse complement strand
CCATGATTAATTCTTCAACGCCAGCTACCTTAGCTGGAATCGCATTCATGAGTACAGATGAAGGGTAGGCTGCTTTCCCGCCAGGCACATACAAACCAACACGATCAAGTGGCGTAATCTTTTGCCCTAATACAGTACCATCCTCTTCTGTGTAAGTCCAAGTGTCTTGCTTTTGCTTGTCGTGATAATTGCGTACACGATCAGCTGCTGTTTGTAGTGCAGTCTTTTCTTTGTCGTCTAATGTATCAAATGCATGCTTTAATTCTGATAACTGAATGGTTAGATCAGACATGCTGGAGGCGTTAACATTATCAAACTTAATTGAATAATCAACCAATGCAGAGTCACCATTAGCGCGAATATTAGCAATAATATCATCAACAGTTTTAGCAACGTCAGTGGACGATACACTCTCCCAGGCTAGTAGCTCCGATAACTTATCTTGGAAATCAGCTTGTTGCGAAGATAACTGAGCGATCATAGATTTTTCTCAATGCCTTCAACCCAAGTTTTAATTTGAGTGTTTTTAGTTTTGTATGATGCAGCGTTCACCACCAATCGAGAACTTATATCTTCAATGTGTTCAAGTGGTACCAAGCCGTTGGCCTTGAGGGTATTACCGGTGTCAACTAGATCAACAATACAGTGCGCTAAACCAACAACAGGGGCGAGTTCCATCGCACCGTATAGTTTAATGATTTCAATTTGTTGGCCTTTGGCTTCAAAATAACGTTTGGCTGAATTGACATATTTGGTAGCAATTTTTAAGGTATTTTTTTCTAGTTTTTCTTTATCGCTTGCTGCCACCATCAGTTTACATTTGGCAATGCCTAAATCTAATAATTCAAATAAACCATTGGCACCGTGTTCTAGCAATACATCTTTACCAGCAATACCCATATCAGCAGCGCCGTGTTGTACAAATACAGGTACATCAGTAGCACGAATAACAATCACCTTGACATCGTCAAGATTGGTGTCAAGAATGAGTTTTCTAGAGTTGAGCTCTTCATCGGCAATTTCTAGACCTGCTTTTTTAAGTAAGGGTAAGGTTTGTTCTAGAATGCGACCTTTAGATAATGCGATAGTTAACATAACTTTTGTATTTTTTAATCTTGCACTCTTTCAATTTGAGCGCCTAATAATTTTAATTTTTCTTCAATGGTTTCATAGCCACGATCTAAGTGATAAACACGTTCAATTGTGGTAGTTCCTTTGGCGGCTAATCCTGCTAATACTAATGATGCTGAAGCTCGAAGATCAGTAGCCATCAAATGCGCGCCAGTTAGCGATTTTACACCTTTGCAAACCACGGTGTTGCCTTCTAGGGTTAAGTCGGCCCCCATACGTGCCAGTTCAGGTATATGCATGAAACGATTTTCAAAAATATTTTCGGTGATGGTAGAACTGCCATCGGCAATGGAATTTAGTGCAGTAAATTGAGCTTGCATATCCGTTGGGAAATTTGGATAAGTACTGGTTTTGATGTTGACAGCTCTAGGTCGCTTACCTTTCATGTCAAGGGTGATTGAATTTTTTTCAGTTTTGATATCGGCACCTATCTCAATGAGCTTACCCACAACGGCGCGCATTGATTGGTGGCGAATATTTTTAATAGTAATTGAGCCACCTGTGATCGCAGCAGCCACTAAATAGGTAGCGGCCTCAATACGATCTGAGCAAACTGAATAAGTAACACCGCTAAGTTTTTTTACCCCTTCAATACTAAGTGTTGAGGTACCCATGCCTGAGATTTTTGCACCCATTTTATTTAGGCAGCTACACAGGTCAGCAATTTCTGGCTCTTGAGCGGCGTTATGAATGATGGTTTTTCCCTCGGCTAGAGTAGCTGCCATCAGAACATTTTCAGTCGCCGTTACGCTAATTTGGTCAAAGTGTATTTCTGTACCAATCAAAGATTTAGCCTTTGCATAAATATAACCATTTTTAACTTCGATGGTAGCGCCTAATTCTTCTAATGCTTTAAGGTGAAGATTGACAGGACGTGTTCCGATTGCACAACCACCTGGTAGTGATACTTTGGCTTCACCATATTTTGCTAGCATCGGTCCCAATACCAAGATTGAAGCACGCATGGTTTTAACCAGATTGTAGTCAGCTACTAAGTTAGTGAGTTTTGATGAGTTAACAAATAAAGCGCCATCAGATTCCAAAATGAATTCAGCACCCATATCCATGAGCAATCTAAGCGTGGTAGATACATCACTTAAGTGTGGTGTGTTATTTAACATGATTGGACCATCTGCCAAAATGGAGGCAAATAAAATAGGCAGGGATGAATTTTTAGAGCCGGCAGCCTTGATAGTTCCTTTTAAAGCATTCCCCCCTTGAATGACCAGCTTGTACACTATTTGATTTTTTTAATGATTTTAGCAATCAGACTATCGATACCTTTACGCTTGATGTGTGAGTTAAATTGTGCTCGATAATTTTTTATCAAACTCACCCCTGAAAATACAACATCGTATACACGCCATTTACTAGATCTAATCATTTTTAAAGTGATATTAAAGGGTTTGGGGTCGTCGCCAAGGTTAACAATTAACTTAACAATGGCTTTATTGTCTTTACGCTTTACTTTAGGGTCAACTGCAATATTAACTGTGTCTAGATTTTCATATGCACTCAAAATACCAGCGTAATCTCTAATTAGAGATTGAGTAATGTATTTTTGGAAAATCAATTTTTGTTGAGCGCTTAGTATGTGCCAGTGTTTCTTGAGCGCTAACTCAGTTGAAACCTCTATGGCAATTTGAGGTAATAGCTTGATTTCTATTAGAGTTTTAACATTTTCAATAGAGTCTTTGTTTTGCTTCCTAAGCTCTTTGAGTGAGGATAAAGCATTAACCATAATATTAAGCGCGGCCGTATTGGGTGGGTCAATAATGTCAGCCACTGAGTCATTCATTATTTTTACTGGATTTGGCATAGACGGCATGCCATTCAATGCAAAAGCAATGTTCAGGTGAAAAATAGCCAATATAATTACAAGTCTCTTCATTATTTTTTTCATGTGTCAAAATAGAATACATCTATTTTACCTTTTTTATGCAGATGCTCATTAAAGATAAACTTAAAAATTTAAGTCATTATCCAGGCGTTTATCAAATGCTTGATAAGAACACACAAGTGATTTATGTGGGCAAGGCAAAAAATCTTAAAAAAAGAGTATCAACGTATTTTAATAAAAATCATACTGATGGCAAAACTAGAGCCTTAGTTGCCAATATTAGAGATTTTGAGGTGATTGTTACTGACACTGAAACTCAAGCTTTATTGTTAGAAAACGAGCTGATTAAACAATACAAGCCACGATACAATATTTTGCTTAAAGATGCAAAGAGCTATCCTTACATCTATATCACCAATGACAAACATCCTAGGGTGAGTTTTTACCGTGGTCAAAAAAATGAGAATTATCGGTTTTTTGGTCCATACCCGTCTGCTCATGTGGTGCGTGATTCTTTGGCATTATTAAAAAAAATCTTTAAAGTACGTCAATGCACCAACAGTGTTTATCGCTCACGATCAAGACCTTGTTTGGAGTATCAAATAGGGCTTTGTAGCGCACCTTGTGTAGGCAAAATTGGTGATGAAAACTACGCTCAAGATGTAAAAATGATGTCATTATTTTTGAGTGGCAAGGGTAAGGAAACACTAGATGAAGTCTCAGATAAGATGCAACAGGCATCAAATGATTTGGATTTTGAGCTGGCTGCCCATTATCGAGATCAGTTGATTGGACTGCGCACCATTCAGGAGCAACACACTTCACAATCGATAAATAATATGGATGTGGTGAGTATTGCTGAGCGAGATGGTATTCATGCAATTGAAGTGTTGTTTATTCGTTCGGGTAAGCAAATTGGACAAGAGTGTATTTTCCCAAAACATGCTAAAGGCAAACCATCTAAGGTGGTGTTATCTGCATTTTTACCCTTGTACTATTTAGGTAAAGACACACCGAAGCAATTGCTGGTAAGTGAAAAACTCGAGGATAAAAGTCTAATTGCTTCAGCTTTATTGACTCAAATCATTGATGCGCCACAAAAGAATAAGCGCCACTTTTTAAAGATTGCATCTCTAACAGCCGAGGAGAATTTAAAACAGCATTTGATTTCAAAATTCACCAAACTTTCACAACTCTCACAATTACAAAAAACTCTAAACTTGAAGTCACTGCCTAATTATATGGAATGTTTTGATATTAGTCATACCATGGGTGAGGCAACTACTGCCTCTTGTGTGGTGTTTGAAAAAGGCTTGCCTAAGGTTAGTAAATATCGTCAATTTAATATTAAAAATATTACACCGGGTGATGACTACGCGGCCATGAATCAAGCAGTATATCGGCGCTATTCACGGCTATTAAAAGATAACAAGACTTTGCCCGATGTGGTGTTTATTGACGGGGGTTTGGGTCAGCTTAATCAAGCGATCATGGTAATGGATTCTATTGGTATTGACAGCATCCAACTGGTGGGAGTGGCAAAGGGCGAGGGTAGAAAGGTTGGCCTTGAAACTTTGATTATGATCGAGAATGGTAAAACCAAAAAAATTAATCTTTCGCCATTTGATCAGGCTTTAATGTTGGTTAATCATATCCGTGATGAATCACACCGATTTGCAATTAAACATCATCGCAAAAAACGTGCTAAAAAGCGTCAAACTTCACCGCTTGAATCTATTAAAGGTGTGGGAAAATTACGTAGAACAGCGCTGCTTAATTATTTTGGTGGTTTGCAAGAGATTCAAAAAGCAAGTAGCGATGAGTTGCAAAAAGTCAACGGCATCAACTTGACATTAGCGACTAAAATAGTTGAAAGTTTTAGAAAATAAATCAGGGAAGCTTAACCATGTTTTTAATTAGAATCTTAATTATCGCTTTTATTATTGGCTATGTTGTGTGGTTTGTTAATAACCGCATCCTAGGCAGGAACCTTGCTTTAGCAAGAGTGATTGCTGCCACCCTAGTGATAACCAGTGTGGTGTATTTACTTTTGGGTAGTTTGTCGTATCTGGTCGAGGGATTTTAATTCTTTCTAGACAAGATTAAAGTATTAAGGTGTTGTGTATTTTTAATCACTCTATCTGATGCATTAACCAAAATTGATAAATTAGCAGCTTCCCATACCGGTAAGTCACGCATATGGTCACCCATGTAATCAAACTGTTTATGGCCAAAGCGTTCAATCAGTTTTTTCGCTTTATTGTGAGAAGATAAATTAAAGTCAGCATTACTAGCCATCACATCATCAAACAAAGAACTGTTGGGCGATTTGGTTTTTAAAATTTCAGTTTTGTCGGAAAAAAGATCTAGATTTTGTTTATTGTTGATTATCACTTCATTATTTTTACGCGTTTGAAAATGCTTGACCACCTCAAAAGCATAGTCCCTGTGTGAGGCGGTCGCTAGAATGATTGGAGAGCCTTGTTTTTTGCGCTCATTAATATAATCAATGACATCTTGATTGTATGGCAGTATGCGTGCATTAATACTGAAGCGTTTGACCAATTGATCTTTTAAATAACCCTTACCTTTAGCAAACCAAAAAGGAAATAAAAATATCAACAGTGGATTTTTCTTCAACACCCCCATGGAAGACTCATACAATAAATCCGTATCAATCAGTGTGTGGTCTAAATCAACAATTAAAGGAATATCATTACTCAAGCTCACTCCATTTTTCATACAAAATTTCAAGCTTGGCCTCAAGCTGCGCCAGCTTGATTAAAACATCTTGAGATTCATCTTGTTGAAAAAATACAGGATCGGATAATTGAAGTTGTATCTCACCAATCTCGATCTCTAGTTTTTCAATTTTCCCTGGAATTTTATCTAATTCTTGCTGTTGTTTGTAGCTGAGTTTTTGACCAGAAGATTTGCTTTTGACTTTTTCTTTTGGGCCAGCCTTGGTTTTTTTCGAATCTAATCTATCTTGTTTTTGTATCAGGTAATCATCATAACCACCAGCATACTGATTGATTACGCCATCACCATCCATCACTACAGTAGAGCCAACGACGTTATTTAAGAAAGTTCTATCGTGCGAGATTAAAATTAGGGTGCCTGTATAGTCAACTAGCATCTCTTCTAACAGTTCCAAAGTTTCTACATCAAGATCATTGGTAGGCTCATCAAGTACCAATAGGTTGGCTGGTTGAGAAAGAATTTTAGCCAACATCAATCGATTTTTTTCACCGCCAGAGAACATTCTAATGGGCGCCATGGCTTGCTTTCCAGTGAATAAAAATTGACGTAAATAGCCAATGATATGTTTACTCTTACCACCGATATCAATGCGCTCACGACCCTCTGAAACAAAATCCATGGCTTTCATATTTGGATCCAGGCTTTCACGCATTTGATCAAAATAAGCTAACTTGATGGTCTTAGAGCGACGAATATTGCCACTATCAGGCTGTAGCTCATCGAGTAGTAATTTAATAAAGGTTGATTTACCGGTACCATTACCACCAATAATGCCGATTTTTTCACCTTTTAGAACCAGCATCGAGAAATCCTTAACCAATTGAAGGCCGGCAATTTGATAACTGATTTTTTTAACCTCGAATACCAATTTGGACACACGGTTTTCATCATCCAGCGCATGAATTTTAACGCTACCTTGCTTCTTACGACGATTGATAAAGGAATCTCTCATGGTTTTTAATGCACGAACTCTGCCTTCATTACGAGTACGTCGGGCTTTAATGCCTTGACGAATCCATACTTCTTCTTGAGCGAGCTTTTTGTCAAACCGTGCGTTAGCCATCTCTTCAGCATGGAGTTGATCGTCTTTGCGTTTAACGTAATCGACATAACCACAATCGAACACTGATAATTTACCACGGTCAAGATCAAACACTTTATTAACAATGCCTTTGACAAAAGATCGATCGTGACTAATTAAAACCAATGTACCATGAAAGTCTTTAAGCATTTTTTCAAGGTCAAGAATGGCAGTGATATCCATGTGGTTGGTGGGTTCATCGAGTAGCAATACATCAGGCTCTTGAATTAGCGCACGTGCCAGCATAACGCGTCTTCTCCAACCGCCAGAAAGCGTGGATAGAATAGCTTCAGGATTGAGAGTGAAGCGATTTAAAATAGCCTCAATTTTGTGCAAATATTGCCAACCATTAAGTTGGTCGATTTGTTCCTGTAAGTCTCCTGCCTCATCTAGATTTCCGCTACTAATAAAGTGCTGGTATTCGGTCAAAATAAGCCCAATTTTTCCAAGCCCTTCAGCCACAATGTCAAACAGTTTTTTATCGTTGTCTTGTGGTAGAGCTTGTTCCAAATAGCTGATCTTTGTGCCTTTTTTAATTTTTAATTTACCATCGTCAGCGCTAATGGCACCAGCTAAAACACGCATAAAGGTAGACTTTCCTTCTCCATTACGCCCAATCAGTGCAATTTTGTCACCTTTATGAATAGTTGAACTAATACCATCAAGAATTGGCTTGTCTGAAAAGCTAAGAGAAATATTATCTAGCGTGATAAGTGGCATGCTTAGGTCTCATGGGTTAAAATCTTGTTAATTCAATAAACGGTATTTTGTATGCGACATTTTATACCTCTCAAAGGCGTAGCGAACGTAGTTAGTTTTATCTTGCTACTGAGTTTGTCTCAATTGATTTATGCTGAAAGTATTGACGCTAAAGAGTTCACTACTCAAGCTCAAGAAGTACGCTATCGTGCTTTAATTGATGAAATTCGTTGCCCTGTGTGCCAAGGTCAAAGTATTGGCGGTTCCAATGCTGGGTTGGCCAAGGATTTACGTGAGCAGGTGAGAAGGATGATTATTAAGGACAATAACGATGATGAGATTCGCCAATTTATGGTGGATCGCTACGGAGATTTTGTGGTGTTTAAGCCGCCCATTAATCCAGCGACGTATTTTTTATGGTTTGCACCACCCATATTTTTAGCGCTAGGGTTGTTCTTTTTTATCAGGTCATTGTCAAATAAGAAAAAAATCACGGAAAACAAGGCGCTAGACACGTCTAAAGCTGAGGAGCTATTAAAGTGAGCAATCAGCAAGAATTAGTCATTAAAACCGATAATCGAGGTGCAGTAGAAATTACCCAATTGGTGAATGATGTTGTGACGCAATCAGACCAAGATGCAACGTTGTGCCATGTATTTGTAACTCATACTTCTGCATCACTCATGATTACTGGCAATGAAGATCCGAATGTGTTGTTAGATATTGAAGATTTCTTTAAAAACAGTGTCATCGATGCTGACCCTGCTTATCGACATAATAATGAGGGCGATTTTGATATGTCCGGCCACATTCGCTCTATCTTGATGGGGGAGAGTAAGACCATTCCGATTAAAGATTGTCAATTAGCCCTTGGTAAGTTTCAAGGTTTATTTTTATATGAGCATCGAGCAGGTGAAAATACCAGAAAGTTGATTGTTACACTATCGTGAGTAGTGAAATAGAACTCAGCGACTTGATGGTTGAAGCTTACACACATCAGAAGAATGGTGAATTGTCCTTGGCGATTCAAGCCTGGAATGCTTTGTTAAATCACGAAGCTGCTGATCAAGAATTAAAGGCCAATGCCCACCTTAGTCTCGGTAACTTACATCAAATGCAAGGTAATGATGAGCTTGCTTTTGAGAGCATGTCAAACGCCATCAAGGCCAACCCTAATAGCGCCGAGGCTTATTATTGTCTGGCTTACATGGAACAAGAAAAAGAATCGTTTGAATCCGCTGTTGAATATCTCGAAAAAGCCTTGGCACTTGATCCTAGTGATTGTGGTGCATTTAACAATCTAGGTAATTGTTATGATCGACTAAATAAAAGCACTGAGGCGATCAATGCCTACACTCAAGCAGTCGCCATTGATCAAAACTATATTGCTGCTATTTATAATCGTGGTAATGCTTATATTAAATCTGGAAAGGATGAATTGGCCTTAAAAGATTTAACCAAAGCGCTTGAATTAGATGAAAATTTTTATCAAGCCTATTATAATCGTGGCACTTTGCTCTCGCGTATGGGAAAATTGACAGAAGCTGAGCAAGATTTGAGTAAAGCAAAAGCATTAGCACAACAAGAATTAGAGCAAAAAACACATTAAGGAATCCAGTGAGCGACAAAGACGACAATAAATTAATTGCTGAGAGAAAAGCAAAATTAGCTTTATTAAGAGAGCAGGGTAACCCGTTTGTTAATGATTTTAAACCAACTCATTTGGCTGAAGTTATTACCAGTGATTACGATCAATTTTCTAAAGAAGAGTTAGAAGAAAAAAATATTAAAGTCTCAGTAGCAGGGCGCATGATGCTTAAACGCGTGATGGGTAAAGCTAGCTTCGCTCATGTGCAGGATTCTAGCGCACAAATCCAACTGTTTGTCACTCGCGATGAACTGCCTGAAGGCTTTTACAATGAGCAGTTTAAAAAATGGGATATTGGTGATATTATTGGTGCGACAGGTACTTTGTTCAAAACCAACGTGGGTGAGCTTTCTATTCGTATTACTGAGATAAGATTATTAACTAAGTCATTACGTCCACTGCCTGAAAAATTTCATGGCTTATCCGATCAAGAAATTCGCTATCGTCAGCGTTATGTTGATTTAATTACTAATGAAGATTCACGTAACACCTTTAAGCGTCGTAGCCAGATTGTCACTTACATTCGTAACTTCTTTAACGATAAAGATTTTATTGAAGTTGAAACACCAATGATGCAAGTGATTCCTGGCGGCGCTGCGGCGCGCCCATTTACTACGCATCATAATGCATTAGACATGGAATTGTTTTTACGCATTGCACCTGAACTTTATTTAAAGCGTCTAGTGGTTGGTGGTATGGACAAAGTGTTTGAGATTAATCGTAATTTTAGAAATGAAGGCTTGTCAACCAGACACAATCCAGAGTTCACTATGATTGAGTTTTATCAAGCTTATGCAACTTATCATGACTTAATGAACCATACTGAGCAACTGCTTAGAGGTATTGCAGTCGATGTATGTGGTAATGCAGTTGTGCATTATCAAGGCGTTGATTTTGATTTTTCCAAGTCATTTGACCGCCTAAGTGTGTTTGATGCAATTCTGAAATTTAATCCTGATTTAAGTGCTGAAGATCTGAATGAAGATAACGCTAGAAAAGTGGCAGAAAAACTAGGTATTCATGTCAAGGATAATTGGGGCTTAGGTAAGTTGCAAATTGAGATCTTCGAGGCAACGGTTGAAGAGAAACTCACGCAACCAACTTTTATTACTGAATATCCAACTGAGGTATCACCATTAGCTCGTCGCAATGATGACAACCCATTTATTACTGATCGTTTTGAGTTGTTCATCGGTGGTCGTGAAATTGCTAATGGATTTTCTGAGCTGAATGATGCTGAAGATCAGGCAGCACGTTTTAAAGCCCAAGTGGCAGAAAAAGATGCCGGTGATGATGAGGCTATGCATTATGATGCAGACTACATTCGCGCCCTAGAATACGGTATGCCACCAACTGCTGGTGAGGGTATTGGCATTGATCGCTTAGTAATGTTGTTTACAGATTCTCCATCGATCCGTGATGTTTTGTTATTCCCGCATATGCGCCCTGAGGTGAAAGCGTGATTCGCTCGAACCGAGGA
This sequence comes from Piscirickettsiaceae bacterium, assembly GCA_012963565.1. Lineage (GTDB taxonomy): Bacteria > Pseudomonadota > Gammaproteobacteria > PS1 > Pseudothioglobaceae > Thioglobus_C. The sequence continues at coordinate 1,861 of DTVJ01000010.1, read as the reverse complement.
AGTGCTAACAGGGTAAGACTAGAGGCTTAACATCAATGATTCCAATCTTAACGGTTGATGGTCCAAGCGGTGTTGGCAAAGGCACAGTTGCTCGTATCGTTGCACAAAAACAAGGCTGGCACTTATTAGATTCTGGTGCAATATATCGAGCCTTTGCTCTAGCTGTTGATGCTCGAGGTATTGATATTAAAGATGAAAATGCATTAGAACAAGTCGCTAAAAACCTTGATTTGGAGTTTAAAACTGAAGCAGATAATGAACTGGTTAGTGTTTATCTAGATGGTAAAGAAGTTTCAGGTGTTCTACGCACCGAGCAAACTGGAGAGATGGCTTCTAAAATTGCATCCATTGGTGTAGTGCGAGCTGCACTTCTACAACGCCAACAAGGTTTTGCTAAGCCACCTGGTTTGGTCGCTGATGGTCGAGATATGGGTACGGTGGTTTTTGCTGATGCACCGTTTAAAATATTCTTAACAGCAAGCGCACAGGAAAGGGCTAGTAGACGCCTAAAACAATTGCAAAATCAAGGTTCTGAGGGTATAATTTCACAAATCTTAGCAGAGGTAGTGGCCAGAGATGAGCGTGATTCTTCGCGTAAACACTCCCCATTAAAGCCTGCCGAAGATGCACTTGTCATTGATACTACTGAGTTATCGATTGATGAGGTTATCACACGAGTGATGACACTAATTGAAGCTTAAGCGGTTAAGCTTCTTAAATAAACTAACCCGATATGAATTAAGCGTTCACCGTTATTAGCTTAAGAATTGCCGGTCAATATCAAAAAAAATAATATGTCAGAATCATTTGCTGAGCTATTTGAAAATAGCGTAGAACAACAAAACGTAAAAGTTGGTGCTCTTTTAATGGGAACCGTAGTTAGCATTAATCGTGAAAAAGCGATTGTTAATGTTGGACTTAAATCAGAGGGTTTCATCTCTCTAGACGAATTTAAAAACCCACAAGGTGAATTAGAAGTTGAAGAAGGCGACGTTGTAGAAGTTGCACTTAAATCAATTGACGATGGCCTGGGCAATACAATGCTATCACGTGCAGATGCCAAGCGCATTAAGCTATGGCAGTCACTTGAAACTGCAATGAATTCTAAAGAAGTAGTCACAGGTATTGTGACTGGCGCTGTTAAAGGCGGTTTAACAGTTGATATTGGCGTAGTTAAAGCATTCTTACCTGGATCATTAGTAGATGTTAGACCAGTCAAAGATTTCTCATACCTTACAGGTCAAGAGATTGAAGCTATCGTTATTAAAATGGACGAAGTTAGAAATAACATCGTTATTTCTAGAAAAGCAGTAATGCAAGAAGCTAACTCAGCTGATCGTGAAGCCTTACTTGAAACATTGGAAGAAGGTAAAGAAATCGAAGGTATCGTTAAGAACCTTGCTGACTACGGTGCATTCGTTGATCTTGGTGGTGTTGATGGTTTACTACACATTACCGATATCTCTTGGACGCGTGTTAACCACCCATCTGAGAAGTTGACTATTGGCGATAAGATTACGGTTAAAGTTCTTAACTACGATAAAGAGAAGATGCGTGTGTCACTAGGCCTTAAGCAGCTTACTGCCAGTCCTTGGGATAACATCTCTGATCGCCTACCTATTGGCAAGAAAGTTACAGGTACGGTATCTAACTTAACCGACTACGGAGCGTTTGTACGCATCGAAGACGGTGTTGAAGGTTTGGTTCACGTTTCAGAGATGGATTGGACAAATGCAAATGCACGTCCTTCTAAGATCGTTAAACTGGGTCAAGAAGTTGATGTAGTGGTATTAGACGTTCAAGAATCTAAGCACCGTATTTCATTATCAATGAAGCAAGCACAAGAAAACCCTTGGGAAGC
>DTVJ01000009.1 GCA_012963565.1 Piscirickettsiaceae bacterium | reverse complement strand
CTTGTTCAAACATATCACGCACACGTGATGCGCCAACACCGACAAACATTTCGACGAAATCTGAGCCTGAAATAAAGAAGAATGGCACATCAGCTTCACCGGCAATGGCTTTTGCTAATAAGGTTTTACCCGTACCAGGAGGGCCAATCAACAAAACACCCTTAGGGATTTTGCCACCTACTCTGGTAAATTTACCAGGATCAGATAAGAAATCAACCAATTCCATTACATCATCTTTAGCCTCATCTACGCCAGCTACATCGTCAAAAGTGATGTCAGATTCATCTTTGGTGATCAATCTGGCTTTAGACTTACCAAAGCTCATTGGGTTTTTTCCACCCATTGCCCCGCCAGCCCCTTTCATGGTATAAAGAATCACACCAATGAGTAATAAAATTGGTGCCAAAGAAATAATTAACTGTTTAAAGAAACCGTCTTTTTCAGGTGGTTTAGCTTCAACAGAAACACGGTTATCCAATAAATCACCCATTAAACCTAAATCGCCTGGATTATAAGTAGAAAATTGCTGACCACCAACACCGACACCTTTAATGGTGTTGCCCGAAATACTGACACTAGAAACGTCACCCTGTTTAACGTTTTGAATAAATTGGGAATAACTAATATCGTTTTTCTGCTCGCCCACCTGGAACTGGCTAAAAATTGACATTAGCACACTACCTAAAACTAACCAAAGTAATAAATTCTTAAACATAATAAAAAATCAATAAAAAATCAATAAAAAATAAGAAGGTAACTATACCCTATTGTCTACTTACATAGGTCCTGATGGCGATTTTTCAAGGTTTGACAACAAATAAATTCAAATTCTGTCATAATTCTTAACTTAATAAGAACGCGTTTAAAATTATGTCAAAGATTAGCCTTTTATCTATTATTCTAATTACCACCCTATTAAGTTCTTGTGGCTTTCATACTCCTTATAAAAACACCCCACTCAATGCATCGGTAACAGCCACTGCAAATAACGCATTTGCCACCGAACTTAAAAAAAGTTTCAATCAAGAGGCTATGCAAACTTTAGCGATTCAAATCGGTGACGAAGTTCAGAAAAAACAAATCGCTTCGTATAACTCTAGCGGTCTAACAAACAGTTACACTTTGACTCTCACTGTACCCGTTAAAGTATTCGATAATGGTAATAAATTATTACTGTCCCAAGATTTAACTGCTAGCACTCACCTTAGCAAAATGAGTTCTACTCAGGCTGATAGATTACAAATTGCCGAGAGTTATATCCAACTTCGTAATACCATCATTAAAAAATTGTTGAGCAGACTTGATCGGTTAAATGAAAATTAGGCCTGAACAACTAAGTTCGACATTAGCTAACCAACTTGATTCTCTTTACTTTGTTTTCGGACCTGAACTCTTACTGATTGAACAAAGTTTAACGCAAATAAAAACTACCGCTAAAGAGCAAGGCTTTGATGACAAAGTCAGTTTTGAAGTGGATGGTAATTTTCAATGGGATCAAATTGTTGCTGAAATATCAGCAGTTTCCTTGTTTTCTCCAAAACGCATCATCGAGTGTCGACTAAAAACCGGCAAGATAGGCGTTAAAGGCTCAAAAGCACTCACTGAAATCGCCAGCTCACTACCTAGTGACATCTTATTGATCATTTCCACAGGTAAGTTGGATATGAACCAGCAAAAAAGTAAATGGTTTAAAACGCTGGAGCAAAATGGCGGGGTCATTCAGCATTGGGAAGTACAAAGCGACCATTTAGTAGGCTGGATTGCGAATCACATGGCCGCGCTGGGACTTGAGGCCAACCCAGAAGTTGCACAAAGCATTGCTTTTTGCACTGAAGGCAATTTATTGGCTTCAATGCAAGAAATCCAAAAACTACAAATGGCTTATCCTGATGGAAAAATTGATGCGCAAGCCTATCAGGCGCAAATCAATCAACAATCTAAATACACTATCTATGGTTTGATTGATGCTGCACTTTTAGGTGACGGCAATCAAGTGCTAAAAATCTATGAAACCCTGCGAGATGACAGTGCGATGCCGATTCAGCTCAGTAATTCACTCTATCGAGAAATTAACTCGATCATTGGTATGTCAATTGAATTACAACAAGTCAAGCAAGTTGATACGGTACTTCAAAGTCACAGAGTCTGGAATAAAAGAAAACCCATCATCGCTAGCGTACTAAAACGCCATCCTTATCAACGTTTACAAAAATTATTATTATCGCTAGGACGCATTGACCGCAGCATCAAAGGTATGGATAATTTGATGGTACATGATGAATTACGTATGTTGTTACTAACTTTAGCTGGGAAAAACCAATGGGCTCAATAAATAATCTAATTAACACACTTGGAAAAAATGCAAAAAATGCTGCAAAATCTTTGCGTGGTGCCACAACTGCAGCTAAAAACAATGCACTGATTAACATTGCCAACCAAATTGATCAAAATAGAGTGGCGATCCTAGAAGCCAACCAACAAGATCTAACTCATGGCAAAGATAGCGGTCTAGATGATGCACTACTTGATAGACTCATGCTAGATGAAGATCGTATCAACGGCATTATCGAAAGCCTTAATCAAATTGTCGCACTGCCAGATCCAATTGGTGAAATCACTGATCTAAAATTCCGTCCAAGCGGCATCCAAGTCGGCAAGATGCGTGTACCACTAGGTGTGATGGGTATTATTTATGAATCTCGTCCAAATGTAACGATTGATGCAGCTGCGCTTTGCCTGAAATCAGGTAATGGTGTAATTTTGCGTGGTGGCTCAGAAGCCATTCATTCTAATCTTGCACTTTATGGCTGTGTTAAACAAGGACTGATTGATGCTGAACTTGATGAAAACTGCGTCCAATTAATTGAAACTACTGATCGTGAAGCAGTGACCGCACTGGTTAAGGCTAGTGACTATGTGGATGCCATTATTCCACGTGGTGGGAAGGGTTTAGTGGAAGCCATTAGCAACAGTGCACAAGTGCCTGTTATTAAGCACTTGCATGGTGTTTGTCACACTTATATTGATAAAGATGCCGATACACAAAAGGCCATTCAAATTGCTTTTAATGCCAAAACACGTCGTTATGGGGTGTGTAATGCTACTGAAACCCTGTTGGTGCACGCATCAGCTGTTGGACGAATTCTGCCTGAGCTTATTGCCGAATACATCGCCAAAGGTGTGGAGTTACGTGGTTGTGAACACACCATGCAGCTGTCAGATAAAATTATAGCTGCTACTGAAGAGGATTGGGATACGGAGTATCTTGATGCAATTCTTTCTATTCGTATTGTTAATTCAATGAGCGAGGC
>DTVJ01000008.1:1325-3332 GCA_012963565.1 Piscirickettsiaceae bacterium | reverse complement strand
GTTGATCATTATTGGTTTAGTTATGCAATTCATGCCAGGGGTATAAAAACCCTTTTGTGACTTGCAAATAAAAAGCGCACCTTTTAGTGCGCTTTTTATTGGTCTATCAATATGGTGGCCACACCTAGAATTGAACTAGGGACACAGGGATTTTCAATCCCTTGCTCTACCAACTGAGCTATGTGGCCAGAAATGGAAATTATACCAATAAATGAACGGTTAACTTAAAAAACTATTCACCTAAAAACCTTTCTGCATCAAGCGCTGCCATACAGCCTGTGCCCGCCGAAGTAACTGCCTGACGATAAACATGATCTGCCACGTCTCCTGATGCAAATACACCTTCTACACTGGTTTGTGTGGCATTGCCTTGCGTACCGCTTTGTACTTGAATATAGCCATGCTCCATCTCAAGATGACCCTCAAAAATACCAGTATTAGGCGTATGACCAATGGCAATAAATACACCATGCACATCAATTTCTTTTGTGCTGCCATCATTACCCTTGAGTCGCAAACCTGTAACCCCCATCGTGTCACCTAGGACCTCGTCAAGATTATGATTGAATTCAATACTGATATTACCTGTTTTCGCCTTTTCAAGTAGCTGGACAGATAATATCTTCTCTGATGAAAACTTATCTCTACGATGAATAATGGTTACATGATCGGCAATGTTAGATAAAAACAACGCCTCTTCAACGGCTGTATTACCACCGCCAATAACTGCAACCTTTTGGTTGCGATAGAAAAATCCATCACAAGTTGCACAAGCGGACACACCCTTGCCTTTAAACGCCTCTTCCGACTCCAAACCTAAATAACGAGCACTGGCGCCAGTAGCAATAATCACCGCATCCGCTGTATAAGTTGCACCAGCACCGGTCAATGTAAACGGGCGCTTTGAGAAATCAACCGAAGTAATATAGTCATTAACAATTTCAGTATAAAAACGCTCGGCATGATGTTTCATGCGTTCCATTAGATCAGGGCCTTGCACGCCATTATTATCGCCTGGCCAATTGTCTACGTCCGTAGTTGTCATCAATTGTCCGCCTTGCTCCATGCCACTTACAATCACCGGGCTTAGGTTTGCCCTTGCCGCATATACTGCCGCAGAATAACCTGCTGGACCAGAACCAATAATCAATAACTTACAATGTCTATTTTCACTCATATGAATACTTTATACTTATGGATAATTCGAATTATTATAAAGTAAGCGTCGATCTAATATACCTATTTATAATAAAGCAAAGCTCTAGTATGGTTAATTAACCAACCCTAAACCACCTTGAAAAATAACAATAAATCCAGGACCAACAAACGCAACAACCAGCCCCGCTCTCGAGCTATGAGTGAAGTGTTGTTTATCGCACTGATCACACTCGGTGTGGTCTATCTTTCGGCACTTATTACTTATTCCCCATCCGAAAACCCGTGGTCTGGAGATGTGGCGCTCAGTGAGCCTGTGGTTAACTTGGCCGGTGTGTTTGGCGCTTACTTAGGTGATATTTCTTTATCAATACTGGGTTATAGTGCTTACTTGATACCAATTTCATTAATTTGGCTAGGCTACAAGATTCACAAAAACACCGGTCAAAAATCTACCCATCTATCTATTCTTATCATTCGCTTTGTTGCCTTTGTTACCCTAATAGCGTTTAGTGCTGCACTGTTCGCACAAAATATCGCAGATCCTGCTGGTGGCTGGATTGGAGATATGATGCATGGCTATTTTGGTGTGCTTTTTGGCTCGGCTTCATTCATCATTTACCTAAGTATTATAATGATCAGCTTTAGCATTACCAGTACGGCCTCATGGGCCAATATATTCACCTCTACCGGTGGTGTGCTCGGCACATTACTAGCCAAGTTTAAAGAGGTTCGTACTCAAGCCAATGCCAAAAAGGTAGCCAAAGTGGTAATAACTCCGAAGAAAGTTAGTACGTCAAAACCAAGCGTGATGGCTAAGGTGAAGTCAGCCAAAATCAAGCCCAACAAAAA
>DTVJ01000008.1:0-1225 GCA_012963565.1 Piscirickettsiaceae bacterium | reverse complement strand
CAAAACCAAGCGTGATGGCTAAGGTGAAGTCAGCCAAAATCAAGCCCAACAAAAAAATTAAAAAAGTCGCGCCAGCCTCTTCCAACCTATTCAACACCAAAGCATTAAGTGGCTTGCCGGATTTATCACTACTTGATGAAATCAGTATTAATACTGCTGGCTATTCTGAACAAGCGCTTGAAGACATGTCGCGCCAGGTTGAACTAAAACTCAAAGACTTTGGCTTTGATGTCACTACTACCACAGTCACTCCAGGACCTGTTGTCACTCAGTTTGAGCTGTCATTAGCACCAGGTGTTAAAGTTTCGCAGATCATGAATCTTAATAAAGACCTTGCTAGAGCGTTATTGGTTGAAAGTGTGCGTATTGTGGATGTAATTCCAGGCAAACCGGTGATTGGGTTAGAAATTCCCAATACTGAACGAGAAATGATCAGTCTTAAAGAAATCCTAGCTTCTGAAGAATTTGCGAAATCACCTTCTATGTTAACCATGGGCTTGGGTAAGGATATTAACGGGCTACCAGTCATTGCCAATTTGGCAAAAATGCCGCATTTATTAGTCGCTGGTGCAACCGGTATGGGTAAATCAGTCGGTATCAACGCTATTATCTTGAGTGTGCTTTATAAGGCCAAACCTGATGAAGTGCGCATGATCATGATCGACCCTAAAATTGTAGAGCTAGCCTGTTACGCTGATATTCCACACTTACTCACCCCAGTGGTGACTGACATGAATCAGGCCGCCAGTGCACTGTGGTGGTGTGTGAATGAAATGGAACGTCGCTATTCATTACTGGCTAAATTCGGCGTTCGTAACATCGATGGCTTTAATGAAAAACTCAGAAAAGCCAAAGAAAAGGGCGAGCCATTACTTGATCCATCATTTAACTCTAACACCGCTGACGAAGGTGAAACAGCACCCGAGCTAGAAGCACTACCTCTGATTATGTTGGTAATTGATGAGTATGCTGATATGTTGGGCTCACTTGCCCAAGAAGACCGTGCCAAATCCAAACGTGTTGAGGCGCTGATTGTACGCTTAGCTCAAAAAGCTCGAGCTGCTGGCATCCACCTGATTATTGCCACGCAACGCCCAAGTGTGGATGTAATTACTGGCTTGATTAAATCTAATATTCCAACACGCATCGCCTTTAAAGTGTCTTCAAAGGTTGACTCACGTACCATTCTTGATCAGGGTGGAGCAGAGCAACTACTAGGCATGGG
>DTVJ01000007.1 GCA_012963565.1 Piscirickettsiaceae bacterium | reverse complement strand
AAATATTCACATCGCAATAACGCTGACCTTCAGCAATCGCCTTCTTTGACCAATGTCCTGTATGGGCATAGTTAGCTTTTGTTTTACCTTTAAGTAGGTTGATTGGTACCATTGAAAACTGGGCTGATGCACCGCCTTGTAAAAACAATACTTTATAATTATCAGGAATACCCATTAAGTCTCTTAGATCTTGCTCTGATTTTTGTGCCATAGCCATAAAATCAGCACCACGATGAGAGATTTCCATAACCGATGCTTTGGCATTACCGTACTCTAACAATTCCCCCTGCATCTGTTTTAACACCTGTGCTGGTAGCATTGCAGGGCCGGCACTAAAATTATAAACCTGGTTCATCTTTACTCACTCCTACTTAATCATATAAAAGTCAAAGATTTTACCTTAGAATAGCTATTTAATACTCCATATCATGTTTATCAAAAGTATAATATCTGCTGTTTTGAATCACTGGAAGTTAGTTAAATTCTAACACTGCCCTCGCAACGGTAAAGTCCGACACATATTCAAACAATAAATTAACAACTACGATGGGTGGTGGGTTTTGGCGATGTCTTTGTGTACATCACCTTGCTCACACTCGTTAAATGATTAACGGAGCAATCATGAATATTAAGCAACTATCTTTAGCCGCCGCGGTATCAACACTAACATTCTCTACAGCTACTAATGCGGTATTAGGCCCCATTCCTATTTATTTAAATCCTATACAGGTTAGTTCAAATTATTTTAATAACTTAGATACTAATGCCACATTCGCTTCTGAAATTTATACGGAAGAAGATATCAAAAATTCAAACTCAAACAATATTTATGACTTTCTAACTCAAAATACTTCAATTGCTATTGCACCAAGTTCTGGTAATAGATTTACTCAGAAAATTGATGTTCGTGGATATGGTTTAACTGATGGATATCAAAATGTTGTTATTACACTCAATGGCAGAAGATTGAATAATATTGATACTGCTATACAGGACTTAGGTGTTATTAATATCAATAGTATTGAAAGAATAGAAATTACTAAAGGTAGTGGTTCAGTTGTGTATGGCGATAGTGCAATGGCGGGTGCAATACACATCTACACTAAAAAATCTGTAGATACAATAGCAACAGTCGCAACAGGTAATTACGGTATTCAACAATCATCTATTTCCGCCGGTCATAATCAAGATAATTTCGAATTGTCTCTATCTATAGATACTCAAAGGCAAGGAGGATTTGGTGTTGAAGACCCGCAAGGAAACAAAGATAAAGGTGAGCAAACTAATAAAAAAGTTGGGGTTGTCTTTTATCCAAATGATACAACAGAAATTCTATTTGATTACACTAGTAGTAACCTAGATACTCGATATCCTAATTATTTAACCCTTGCACAATTTGATGAAAACCCGGGTCAAAATAGTTCTGGAAGAGTTTATACACACCAAGAAACTAATTACAATATTTATAATTTTAAGGCTAAATCTCAAGTCAATAATCATTTAAACATATCACTCAATACATCAAGAGAGGTTAAAGATAGTACAAATTCATATTATCTATGGAGCAATATTATTGTTTATGATACGCCTACGAAAAATGACTATGACTACAGAACTGCAGACTTATTATTTAACTTTAAATCAAAAAATTTAAAAGTCGATAGTGGCTTAACAACATTCAACGGAGAAAGGAAAGGCTCAAAAGACACTACAACAAAGGACAATATAGGTGTATTTGCACAAGGAACATACCAACTAAATGATTACACTTACAGTATTGGTGTTCGTAAAGAAGCAATCAACTATGCCTACAACCCAACTTCTGGAACCGCTTTATCCGATGGTCATAATCTTAAAGCGTACGACCTTGGATTTAATAAAAAACTTAATGAAAAAACAACTATTTTCTCAAATTACAACGTAGCTTTTCAAGCGCCATTAATTGATAGGTTTTTTGATTGGAATGGTACGTTTAACGGCTTTATGAATCCTTCAAAAAGTAAAACAATTAATATAGGTTTAAATCATTTAACTGATAAAAGTAAAACAAAAGTTACTCTATTTAGATCAAACGTAACTGATGAAATGTATTATTATTCAGATGGCTTTAAAAATACTAATATAGACAAATCTCACAAACAGGGCTTGGAATTACAACATAAATTTCAGTTTAACCCAAAGTTACTAACTAACATTAACTATGCCTATACAGAAGCTGTAATAGATGATGAAAATGAGGCTTCAGGCGCATATAATGGCAAAGACCTACCAATGGTATCAAAACACAATATAGCACTTTCTGCAAGTTACAATGTAGACAATAAGTCCAAAGTAACGTTAACTCATAAATATCGTAGCAAGGCCTTTTCTGAAGAGGATTTTGCAAATGATAAACTACAAAAACAAAAGGAATTTAATTCAACCAATGTTAACTACCTGTATAAACACAATAAAGATCTAGATTTTACTTTTGACGTTGAAAATTTATTTGAGAATAGTTATGGAACCTGGTTAAGGGATGATATTATTTACCCATCAAGCTTTACTCGTAATATTAAAGCTGGACTTACATATCGTTTCTAATTAGAGTATTATCAATAAAATGACAGAACAAATTAATAAAGCTAGAACAATTTTTGCCGTGTTTATCATGGTGCTTGTAATGATTGCCACTCGCGGTCATGTGAATTGGATTGACGCTTTTGTACATTTACCTGACTTCACCATTCCTGCACTATTCATCGCTGGCGTGTATTTACGTAAGTTTTGGGTAGCTTTTGTAATTATTGTCAGTGCGATTGCAATTGATAACTACGCTATTGTTTATAAAGGGATTAGTGCTAACTGTATCACTCCTGCTTATAGTGTACTACCATTTACTTACTACGGAATCTTCTGGGTAGGTAAATACATTAGTGCACTTAAAATTGATACTAATATTATAAAGAATGCCCTTATCATTATCGCAGCTTCATGCGCCCAGTGGCTTGTTGCTACAAGTGGTTATTTTTTCTTTACAGCTACTTATGCAAAAACAGGTTGGGCTAATTTCCCTGCTTACGCTGCCCAATGGTCAGTAGTTGAAATCCCACTGGTGCTTTATTGGATGGTGGCAATTACAATTGTATTTACACTTAACCACCGATATTCATTTATTCCTTATTTCTCAGCTCACAAAAGCCACTAACTAATCATGTCAGATGATCAGTATATAAAGCGCATGCAGCGCAAGAAAGAATATATTGATTCACGTATAGAAGAAGCTAATATTGATAAGGGCATTATTGTGCTGTTAACTGGCAATGGCAAAGGTAAGTCTTCATCTGCACTGGGTA
>DTVJ01000006.1 GCA_012963565.1 Piscirickettsiaceae bacterium | reverse complement strand
CGAATTAGGTATTCAATGGCTTGGTCGTGGCAGTAGCGGTATTGGGATATTAAATTTTACCGGCCAAATTCCGGCATTATTATCAGGCCTTGGTGGTGACGCTTCTAGTGTTGCTAGTGCAATTGGGAAAGGCGCTACTATTGGCGTAGGGTCTTTTGATTCTACTACCAAGAGTGGATTTGGTGCTGTATTAAATGCACTACAGGGCCAAGGAAAGGTAAACATTTTATCAACCCCATCAATTGTAACACTCGATAATGAAGAGGCTATGATTATGGTTGGACAAGAGGTGCCTTTTATTACAAATACAGAAATTAAATCAGTTGGCTCCAATCCGTTCCAAAATTATGAACGCAAAGATGTTGGATTAAAACTAATAGTTAAGCCACAAATCAATGAAGGGGATACTATTAAGCTTATTATTGATCTGGAAATATCTAACATTATTCCAGGCTCCAATGCCTCTGACTTAGTCACCTCTAAGCGCAAAATAAAAACCTCAGTTATGGTAGCCGACAACAAGATTCTGGTACTTGGCGGTCTAATGGACGATATTATTAGAGATAGCGAATCAAAGCTTCCAATATTGGGTGATATTCCGGTGTTAGGCAGCGTATTTAGCTATAAAACAAAAAGCAAAGAAAAGCGCAATTTATTGATTTTTATCCACCCAACCACCTTAACAAATCAAAATACTGCCAACAAAGTTAGTGATCAAAAATATAAATACATTCGCGCTCAGCAACTACTTGATGATATGACCATCACCAAAGAGGCCTCTACTAAAGATTCAGAACTTCCTCCTTGGATGAATTATGAGTAATAGCAATACATTATTGCCATTTTCCTTTGCTAAAGAGCTAAGCGTTCTACTCGAGAAAATAGATGACGGGATGGTGCTAAACCATACCGCTTCACTAAAGTCATCTACCTTTGGAGAAATTCAACGCAAATTTGGCGACTTTACACTGCAAAAAATTCCAAAAACAGAGCTACACACTAAGATTCAACAACACTACGAAAGCAATTCTGCCCAAGGGTTAAACAGTTTCCAAGATGACGCTGAAAATGATGAATCATTAGATGTACTCGCCATGGACTTGCATGAACCGATGGAGCTGTTAAACAATGATGATGAGGCGCCTATTATTCGCCTGTTAAACGCTCTATTTGCCCAAGCAATTCTAGAAGAAGCGTCAGATATCCATATTGAATCCTATGAGGGTCGTATTCGTGTGCGCTTTAGAGTTAACGGCACACTTAAACAAGTACTACAACCAAGTGCAAAAATTGCACCACTACTCGTATCTAGAATTAAAGTTATGGCTAAACTTGATATTGCCGAGAAACGCTTGCCTCAAGATGGTCGCATTGCTATCCAATTAGGTGGTCGTGCAGTTGATATGCGTGTGTCTACCATTCCCTCTGGTAATGGTGAAAAAGTAGTTATGCGTTTATTAGACAAGCAAGCTGGGCGATTACAGCTTAAGCAATTAGGCATGCAAGATGAGACCTACAACACTATTCAAACCCTCATTCACAAGCCACATGGAATTTTATTAGTTACTGGCCCAACAGGGTCTGGAAAAACCACCACTTTATATGCCGCACTGACTGAATTAAATAGTAATGAGCTCAATATAACCACTGCCGAAGATCCGGTGGAATATTTTATTGATGGGATTAATCAAACTCAAATCAACACCAAAGTTGACATGACTTTTGCCAAAGGCTTACGAGCAATTTTAAGACAAGATCCTGACATTGTTATGATTGGTGAAGTGCGTGACAGTGAAACTGCTCAAATCGCAGTACAAGCAAGTCTAACTGGGCATTTAGTATTCTCTACTTTGCATACCAATACTGCAGTTGGCGCTATTACACGCTTAAGAGACATGGGCGTAGAGCCGTTTTTACTCTCTTCGAGTTTAAGCGGTGTACTAGCTCAACGTCTAATTAGAACACTTTGCCCAGAGTGCAAAGTGGTGCACACAACTGGTAAAAAGGAACAAGAAAAATTACAGTTAAATAAATCAATAGAAATTTACAACGCAGTCGGTTGTCATCATTGTAATAATACTGGCTATCAAGGAAGGACCGGCCTATATGAATTACTAACTATCAATGAAGAAATTAAAATACTTATTCATAATGAAGCAAGTGAATCAGAAATTCTTAAACGAGCTGCTCACTATTCAAAATTATCAGATCAAGCTATAGAACTTGTAATCAGTGGCCAAACAAGTCTAGATGAGGCAATACGTGTTGTGTCTTTATGAGTGTTTTTGAATATCAGGCCGTTAACCCTAATGGCCAATCTGACAATGGTTTAATCGAAAGCGATACTCTTAAATCTGCACGTCAACAATTGCAGAAAAAAAACTTAACAGTTTTAGAAATTAAACAAAGCAGCAAAAGACGCACTCAGGCTAAATCTTTTTTTGAGCAAAAATTAAGCATTAGCGATATCTCCATTATTACTCGCCAACTTTCCTCACTTCTTCAGGCGGCCATGCCTATTGATGAAGCCCTACAAACCATTGCTAAAAATAACAATAAAAAACACATTAAAACAATCGTAGGGCAAATACGCTCTTCAATAATTGAGGGAAAGAGTCTAGCTGAATCGTTACAAACAAACGCAAAAGAGTTGCCGTCGTATTTTATATCTACAGTTGAAGCGGGGGAGCGATCTGGAGAATTAGGCAATATTCTTGCTAAACTAGCGCACGAGATACAACAGCAAGACAAGTTCAAAAAGAAAATATCGGCCGCACTTATTTATCCAATAATGATTAGCATTGTGGCAATGATGGTAGTTGTTTCATTGTTAATTTTTGTCGTTCCTCAAATTGTCTCTGTATTTGACAACATGAATCAAGCACTACCCCCTTTAACAATCGCTGTCATAAGTTTAAGTGATTTTCTAAGCAGTAATATTTGGCTTATTATTGTCGTATTTATTGCACTCATTACAGGCGTTAAACTTGCCTTAAAGCAACCAGAAATAAAGGTTTATTTTCAAATTTTTCTTGGAAAATTACCTGTTGTTGGAAAATTAATGATTGAGTCAAATGCAGCCCGTTTTGCGCGTACACTCGCCCTACTTCATGAAAGTGGCACCCCCATCTTGACCGCTTTAAAAAATTCTGCAGAATCTTTAAATTACCTACCCATGAAAGATTCAATCTTAAAGGCGACAGAAAAAGTTAGAGAAGGTTCTAGCCTATTCAAAGCACTTGAATCTCAAAACGCCCTACCTTCAATGACACTCTATATGCTTGCCAGTGGTGAGACTAGTGGGCAGCTTAGTCAGATGTTAAACAAAGCAGCCGACAATCAAGAGGTTGAGCTAGATGCTTACACTACAAAAATCACTAGTTTGTTTGAGCCTTTAATGATTTTATTAATGGGTGGCGTTGTATTACTTA
>DTVJ01000005.1 GCA_012963565.1 Piscirickettsiaceae bacterium | reverse complement strand
ATATATGTTTAAACTTGAAGTTGGAAATTTAGAAGGTCTTGTTAATGGACGTTTTAGAGAAAGTGAATAACAAATAGTTCTAAAACCATTAAAAATATTGAAATTCGGGCTAACCGCAAATCTATAAGTCATTGATTTAATGACAAAAAGATGGCGGAGCGGACGGGATTCGAACCCGCGACGTCCTGCGTGACAGGCAGGCACTCTAACCAGCTGAGCTACCGCTCCGAATTTTTTTTGGTGGGCGCTACAAGACTTGAACTTGTGACCCTCGCCTTGTAAGGGCGATGCTCTCCCAACTGAGCTAAGCGCCCAAAAAAATATGCCCAGTACTTATAAGCTAAGCACCGGGCATATTATACTCAAGTAAATTATTTATTTACTGATTCTTTAAGTAATTTACCTGCTTTAAATGCCGGTACTTTAGATGCTGCGATTTGGATTGCTGCACCTGTTTGTGGGTTACGTCCAGTACGTGCCGCACGGTCTCTTACTAAGAAGCTACCAAAACCTGTAATTGCCACATTGTCGCCACCTGCTAATGCGCCAGTGATTGCACCTGTAGTTGCGTCTAATGCGCGAGCTGCATCTGCTTTTGTTAAACCTGAAGACTCTGCAATTGCTGCTACTAAATCTGATTTATTCATACTTTATTCTCCTGTGAAGTAAATAATATTTTCTTGGTTAAAAATAAACAAGCTTTTTGAATAAGCTTTCGACAAATTATCCATCAAAAAACCTTGCTGTCAATAGCTTTTAGTAAAAAAATAAACAAAACTTTGATTATTACAACTTACTTATATTTCTAATTGCTCAACCAATGGCAAAATATCCGTTTTCCAAATACGCGGTGTAATCTCACCAATATGTTTAAAACGAATCACGCCATTTTGATCGGTGATAAAAGTTTCTGGTGTGGCATACACACCCAACTCTAATCCTAACTTACCTTGTTGATCGAAAATGACAAAATCAAAAGGATTGCCTAAAATATCTAAAAAACGAGCACCTTCTTTTTTGGTATCCTTGTAATTAATGCCCACCATTTGTAGTCTATTTGTTTTTGCAATGTTGTTTAATAACTCATGCTCAGCGCGACAAGTCACACACCAAGATGCCCAAACATTAATCAGTGAGACCTTATTTTTTAATCGATCTTGAGTGAAATATTTCTCACCTGTATGAAAATCATTAACTTCAAGATTTGGGAAAGTTTTTCCGATCAGAGGAGAGGGAAGTTTTTTAGGATCTAGATCCAATCCAACATACAAAAATACGGCTAGTACGACAAATAAAGCCAGCGGTATGAATTTATTCATTACTTCTGTTTAGCTTTTTTTAATGCATCAGCTACTTCAGGTGGCATGTAATTTTCGTCATGCTTGGCCAGCACCTCAGTGGCTACAAATGTGCCATTAATTAACGATCCAGTGGTTATGATGCCTTGACCCTCTCTAAATAGGTCTGGCAAAATACCTACGTACTCTATACTAAATTTATTTTTATTATCAGTGACATCAAAGTTAACCTTCATATCTTGTCGTTTAACACTGCCCATGGCTACCAAGCCACCTAAGCGAAAACTCTTTCCTATTGGAGCCTTGCCTTCGACCACTTCAGTTGGTGAATAAAAGTAATTTGTATTACTACCTAATGCCTGAATTAAAAGTGTGATGGCAAGCACTGCACCTGCAATTAGTAGAGCCACAAATATCATTCTATTTTGTCGTTTTGTCATCTATTTATCTCGTAAATATTTAATTCGTAATTGAATCATAGTTTTCTTATGAGTAGACTTGGTACTGATAAATAAAACAGCAATAATACTAAAGGTTATGAAATATGAAAACCAGATGTAATAGGCGTATTTATCAAACGTTAAAAAGGAAAAGAACTCAACTAAAGTCATATTTCATCCCTCATAACTACTGCCTTAACCCAACGAGAATTTTGCTCTCTAACTAAAACTTCATCTCTAGCTCTCATCAAAACTAAGGCACCATAAAGAAACTTAAAAGCAAAACTAATCAGTAATAATGCAATAAACATATCTATTTGCATAGACACTTTAGTGACACTCACTGAGGAACCCTGATGTAGACTATTCCACCACTCAACAGAATAATAAATTATAGGAATATTCACCAAGCCTACAATCGCCAACACCGAAGAAGCCTTAGAAGCTGTTTTCGGGTTATCAAAAGCATTTTGAAGTGATATATATGCCAAATATAAAAACAATAAAATAAGCTCAGAAGTCAAACGCGCATCCCAGACCCACCAAGTGCCCCACATGGGCTTACCCCAAACAGCGCCCGTTACCAATGCTAAAAATGTAAATGCTGCACCAATCGGCGCTGAGACTTTAGCCACCACATTGGCCAACTTGATTTGCCAAATTAAACCAATACCACCTGCGATTGCCATCACCACATAAATAAATAAACTCATCCATGCAGCAGGTACATGTACATACATAATGCGTACACTATCACCTTGTTGATAATCGGCAGGTGACACCACTAGACTCCAATATAGCCCAACAAGTGTTAACACAATAAAAGGATACAAAAACCAAGGAATGATTTTTTCACTAATTCGGTAAAAATTTTGTGGTGAGGCAAATGCCTGGATCCATTTCCACATATTTAATTTATGTCAATAAAATTAGAATTATTTTAATGATTTCTGCGCAACATTATTACGTAAATAAGTCGGCAAAGGTAATTTATCATCAAAATCACCGCCTTTATCAATACGGTTTAAATATAAGTCAATCAAGTTTTCAGCTTTTGGAAAAAACTCGGCTACATAATTATCAATACTTGTTTTCTGAGCAAGTTCGCTTTCGTAAGCACTCCAGCCTGTACCCACACCAATATATTCTTGATTAAGCACATCAACTTCATTAGGTTTTTTTAAGCTTTCATTAGACAATTTTTGATCTTGATATATACCCCAATATACCTCACCCATACGTGCATCGAGTGCCACTGCAATCTTATCAGTGTTATATTTTTTAGCAGCACCGAAGCCTATCACTTCAAGGGTTGAAAAACCCATGGTGGGAATATCGTACGCAAGTGATATGCCCTGCACTACACCTACACACATCCTTACACCAGTAAATGCGCCGGGGCCTTTAGTGTAAATAATGGCGTCCAATTCAGATACTTCAATACCAGTCTCAGCAAACACTTCATCGCACAATGGTAGAATCAGTCCTGAACTTTTTTCTACATCTTTGACAAAACGATTGATTTTGACATTATTGGTGTAGAGGCTGACTGAGCAAACTTCAGTACAAGTATCGATAGCTAATAAATTCATAGTTCGATTATTTTACAATTTTTTCATACTTATTGTATAAGGACAAAACTAATTGCCTACGTTCGGCTAATCTTTGTGCATGTTTAATAGGGTGATAAAACGAAGGCCCTTTGACCAAGGCCAC
>DTVJ01000004.1 GCA_012963565.1 Piscirickettsiaceae bacterium | reverse complement strand
AGAACCAGTCTCTTTTTACTTCGTGATCTTTAGCGCTAAATGTTTTCATAATAATTCAATTTATGTTCATGCAGAATAATCGGACTATTATAATCACTTTTTCATTTCATTGGGGGCTTATCATGCAATTTTAGTGTTAAAAACTTAATCCTAAACACGCATCATCAATGCCGGTTATGATATGGTCTAACGAATATGATTAATTCACATGCACATCTAGATTTTGACTCCATGAATACAATTGCTGAAAATGCAGTTGCTATTGTGCCTAGTATTGGCAAACAAAACTGGCAAGAAGTACAAATGTATCCGTATTTTTCATTAGGAATACATCCTTGGTTTGTCGATATTCACACACAGGGTGATTTGGATTATTTGGAATACTTAGCCAAATGCAACAACCCGGTTGCGATTGGTGAATGTGGATTAGATTACGCCAAAGATATTGACAAAGAAAAACAAGTGCATTTTTTTACCTCACAGTTAGCATTGGCTGAAAAATACGACCTGCCTGTTGTTATTCACGCTGTTAAAGCCACTGAAGATGTAATATTTTTATTAAAAAAACACCCTAAAGTCAGAGGTGAAATTCATGGGTTTTCTGGTAGTGAAGTACAGGCTCAACTACTAACAAGAATGGGATTTTACTTGGGGTTTGGCATGCAAATTACAAATCAAAAATCGACTCGGATTCGACAAATTGTTAAAAACTGCCCACTCGAATTTATTCTTATTGAAACTGATGATCACACCAACCCTGATGATTTAGCTCTAGTGGCACAGGAGATTGCCGATCTCAAACAAATATCAGTAGAAAATGTGGTGGAGCAATGTGATAATAATGCCATTTCTTTATTTGGATTGAAATAATGTCTGGCAGTTGCGCACGTACTGAAATATTATTAGGTCAGCAGGGTTTGGCGCGTCTGGCAGAGTCACACGTACTTATTGCAGGGTTAGGTGGTGTAGGTGGTGCTTGTGCTGAAGCACTCTGCAGAGCAGGTGTTGGTACACTGACTTTAGTAGATTTTGATATTGTCTCGCGAACAGATCTAAACCGTCAAATTATTGCCCTTAACTCAACCCTGGATCTGCCAAAAGTTGATGTACTAGCTGATAGATTGCATGACATTAATCCCGATACGGTGATAATAAAACGCAATGAATTCATCGATCGGGAAAAGGCTGAAACCATTGCCGTAGAAGATGACTTAGATTTTGTGGCTGACTGTATTGATGCTATTGCCTACAAAACTGTGTTGATTGATAGCTGTAATAAATCTGAGAAGCCAATTATCTCCAGTATGGGTGCAGGCGGTAGATTAGACCCTACAAAAGTAAAAATCTCACGTATGGATAAGACTGAAAACTGCGCACTTGCACGTGAAATTCGCAAACAGCTTAGACGCATTAGAGCCTCACTTAAATTCCCAGTAGTACATTCAACTGAATTACAAATTAAAGCTCTGCCTCACCAGGAAGTATGCGCAACTGATACTGCACCTGCGGGTAGACCAAGAGCTGTAAACGGCGCGATATCTTATATGCCCAATATTTTTGGGCTTATGATGGCAGGACACATTATCCAAACCCTATTAAAATCGTAGTATTTATTAAATAGAGATAGCCATGGTTAGTACCGAAACTCCAGTTTGTGACTTTAACACTCCAGCCATTGATTTCAGATTGAAAGGAGTTGATGGGCAAGTGCACACGCTAGAAAGCTGCAAAGGTGAAAATGGTTTGCTAGTCATGTTTATTTGTAATCACTGTCCTTATGTGAAGGCTATTATTGATCGTATTATTCGTGATACAAAGGAGCTTCAGGGGTTAGGGTTAAACACTGTGGCCATCATGTCCAATAATCCTGACGAATATGAGGCCGATTCTTTTGAAAATATGCAAAATATCTCTGCAGATATGGACTTCCCATTCCCGTATTTAATTGATGAAACCCAAAAAGTTGCTAAAGCCTATGGCGCGGTGTGTACGCCTGATTTCTTTGGTTATAATTCTAATCTAGAATTACAATATCGTGGTCGACTCGATGCATCACGCAAAGAATCTGCAGCAGATAATGTGAAACGTGATCTATTTGAGGCAATGAGTCAAGTTGCTAATACTGGTCAAGGCCCTTCTGAGCAAATTCCGTCTATGGGTTGCTCAATAAAATGGCTTTAAAGCTCAACACATTACTAAAAAATAACATTTACTCGAAGTACTGAATTAGAAGCGATAAAATTTTATTTCTTTATAAACGACACCTTTATCGGTTAATCGAGATTCGAAAAGGGAAAAGCCCCGCACCTTAAAATCCGTTCCGAAATTTATTCCTTTTGCTTGAGCGTTGCTTATTATTTCGCTACCACCTTTAATTTTGGCAAGCGTTATATGAGGAAAATACTCTCGTTTATCGAGTGTCACGCCACAGGCCAATAAAGTCTCGCCAATAGATTGATGTAGAGCTAGTAAATTGTTATTTTTCTCTACCCCTGCCCATAAAATATCACTACCTTTTTTCCGAAAAAAAGCACCAATAGCGCTTAAATATTGCAAAAATGGCGATGCTTTTATTTGAGTTAAAGCACTATCAATAAGTTGACTGCTTTTATCATCTACATTACCAATAAAGTGTAGAGTTATATGGAACTGTTCGGGTGACAGTATGTGCGCTGAAGTTGTCGAGTCAGGCTGGTGAACTTGCAATAAGCTTTGAACAGTCTCTGGTACTTTGATGGCAACGAATAAGCGACGCATATGCTGAACCGCTAGCCCTGTTTTTTTACATATTTTGTCAAAATAACAATGCGCTGACCTTCTACTTTTCCTTCGATATGTTCAGCATTATCGGCAACTAAAGATATGTTTCTAACCGCTGTACCGCGCTTAGCTGTAAAGTTGGCACCCTTCACATTAAGATCTTTAGTTAGGGTAACACTATCCCCATTGGCTAAAACAGCGCCATTACTATCAACATGTGTAACCGCACTATCCTCGCTACCTTCTCCTGTGGCCTTAGCCCAAGAGAGTAGCTCATCATCTAAATAAAGCATATCCAATAGATCTTGTGGCCAGCCCTCAGCACTTAATCTGGTTAGCATACGCCAAGCCATCACTTGCACGGCTGGCACTTGAGACCACATTGCATCGTTCAGACAACGCCAATGGTTAACATCCATTTTCTCGAGATTGTTAATCTGATTATTACAAGTATCACAAACAACGATAGATTGATCTTCACTACCACCTGACGGCTCTACCGCAAATGCTGACAGATCATGGTCACTACCGCACAACTCACACTTTGATTCACTGCGAACAAATAGCGCTTGTTCTATACTCATTAAACTACCTTTTCTGTTTGATATGTTTCATTTTAGCTGATAAATATAATCAAAAACTAATATACAGTAGTTAGCGTATAATTGCGGTCTTTGTCCGTCACTAAAAACCATGTCTGAAAATA
>DTVJ01000003.1 GCA_012963565.1 Piscirickettsiaceae bacterium | reverse complement strand
ACTTCAATCGTTCGTATGGAGCTACTCGTTTTAACAATGTATTTTTTTCATTAGAAAGGATAAGGTATTGAATAGCGCCGATACCAATGCTTAAAAGAAGTATGACTATAATCAATAAACGCAATAAAATATTAACTTGTTTTTTCTTTTTAATTTTTGAGCGATCTGGCAATAAGTTAATATTTTTTACACCAGTAGTATATTTATAGTAACCAAAGATATCTAGACTTCTCGTGGCCAGGCCAATTGCAGCGGTGAATACAGATCTATTTTTATGCTTATCCACTAAGTCTTTTTCTTTCCCAGATATAGACAGATGAGAGAATGGATCATAAAAAATAATATTAAGATCACTCAAAGAATTTGCTAATATTTCTAAGTAGTTTCTAATATTATTTATATCAGAAATCACATACAGTGTTTTTATTCGTCCTGAAAGATACTTTGTTTCATAGGCTGATAAGATCTGCATAACCTGCATGCTGTATCGATTAAAAAATTCCTCTAATTCATCATCATTAAAACTACCTCTCTCCAAATCTTTAGTGTCGCTATCTTTTACAAAAATATCAGTAATGTGTGGTGCACCATCCTTAACAATAAGTAAGTAATTTTCAATAGAACCAAATTCTACGATTGCAGTAGCTTCTGTTGAAGTTTGTGCATTGTCTTGTGTGCCAATATCAAAGGCATTTCTAGTTGCAAAACACTTAACATCAATAATAATTGTTTCAAGACCGGCATTTTTAATAATCTTGTTATATGCACTAATATCTGACACCTTGGATGCAACAAACAATAAGTCCATTGTATTGGTCTTTATGTGGCGTTTAATAACCTGATGGAATATGGTGTACTGACTCAAATCTTCAGAAATACGGACAATATTTTCCCAAAGTGATTCATACTCAATTGCACTTTGAATTTCATTGTCTGTCATTGATGGCATTTCAATAACTTTGATAATGGCATTAGAAACAGGGATTGATATTGCGACATTTTTAGTCTTTATCTTCTCTGTTTCTATAATATCCTTTAACGTATCGGTATATACATTAGATTGATCAATAAGAGGCAGGTTAGGGTCAGTATCAATAAACCGCTCTATCAGATTAAGAACCGTCCACTTTTCATCTTTAAACTCAAGTCGTGCAACTCTGACAAATCCTGGCGACATTTCTACGCCAAGAATCTCCTCATCAGCACGACTGTACTTGCTCAGAAGGTCTAAAAATGCATTAATTATCTTGGTTTGTTGACCCATATTTTGTTTATCATACACCTTTCATTTGTATTTAAGGTTAGAAAAGAGCTGTAATATTAAAACCTCTCTTTCCAACTTTTCGTCTTAACACCCTGCCAATTAGACAAGTCTCCAGGCTCTCCCATTAACAAATTATCTTTCTTGATCCAACCTTCAGGCGGGGTAAAAGTATTGATTGCATCGCCACTAATACCTATATATAACTTTCCTCGATAAAGTGTAGGTACGGTTGAGACACCGATACCCAAGTCAACAGTAAATTTCTCACTACCACATTGATAATCCACCCCTGTTATTGATGTTTTTCCAAGAGCACACTGCTCAGTAGTAAGTGGCTCATACCTTGAGAAAAATACTGTTCCATAACTAACCATCGCTTTGGATGTTACCTTTTCACCAGGTTTCATCTTAATTTTCCAACCTTGGTCAGTATCATCAGAGCACAGCTCTGAATCACCTGTTGTGTCTAACAAACTACCTTCTTTAAATGAAACATTTGTATCTGCTAATGGAAATTTTTGTTCTTTAATGCCTAAGAATCGGTTATCAATTTGTGGTGAACCGGACATTAGTTTTTGTAGATCACCTGTTCCATAAAACATTCTCAATTTACTATCGCTCCCCATTGCTGGCGTAACAGAATGGTAAGATAACCTGCCATTAAGATTATCTGCTTCAACATCAAATACTTTCTTCATACTATAGAACACCCCTTGATTAGTTAAATTCAACTTCCATAGCTTACCCTCAAGATCAGCAAAATACACCATTGCACCCGTATAATCAGCCTTGTCGCTACTATCTGGTGTAATAGCTGTGAGTGATGAAGGTACAGAATTAAAAATCTTATTACCGCTAAGATCGGTAACATTAATCTTACGAATTACTTGCCCATTGTTTTCTAAATCTAGCACATAAATTACAGAGCCATATTCGCGTATATTGCCACCATTAAATCCACCACCAATAACAGCTACCCACGTACTACCACCACCAATAGGAACGCGTAGAATTAATGGTTTAGACCATGCTTCACCAAGCTGGTTAAATTTATCAGTAGTATTTTTTGTTCCGTTTCTACCACGCCAAGTAAATCCCTGCTTGGTATCGGCATCATACGAAAAACTAAACAAGTGCTCAGGGGATTCTGGGTCTGTTACATCAAGTGCATAATAACCATGCCCACCCATGCCCAGGCCACCCATAACAATCGTTCTCCATCGTCCACTTAAAAATACATCCTTTACAATAGGGGATCCATCCACACCGAAAATACTCATGCTCTTATTTGATTCAGCAGACACCATGTCTTTTAATTTAGAAGACAACATTGGTGGGATAAATGCCCATAGTTCTTCACCAGTATCTAAATTAAAGGCATGCAACATCCCATCATTTGAACCTGCAAATACGACCTTAGTTCGATTTTGCTTCGATCCAGCAAAAGTGGCATACTTCCTATTAAAGCGATAACCTGCATCAGTGTGTGTTTTATCTGGGTTATCGGTTATTTTTGCAGTTGGTGGGCCCATTACCGCAAGCTCTGCATGATATATATCGCCTAATTTCCATCTTTCGGCCTTACCTTCAACCTCATCAAAAACATCGACTCCACGTACAAAGTTTATTAATTTTTTAGCATCCTCAACATCAATATTTGCATGGCCGTCCCCATACAATATTGGTTTTAATTTCTCAACATTACTCGCTTTAAAGTTATCATTACTAAATACGGTTAACCCACCACCCACAGTAAATATATTCCGGTTAGCTGATTTTTTATTAGTGTTTAACAACTCACCAGCATCCCATTGCAGATCGCCAATTGAGCCATCTTTGTTAAGATTATATTTTTTGAGATGCCCTTCCCACTGGTGGCCAATGCTAATATTAAATGATGCTTGCAATATCGCATCATCTCCTTTAGGTGTATCTCTTGGGATAATTACTGGTGGTGGAAAGGTAAGTAACATTTCCACATTTAAATCTACAGGCTCAGGCTCTGGTTCATCATCACCCGGAGAAATACCTTCGCAAACTTGTGCACAAATACTACCTGCCCGGTTAGAAGAAACAACTGTACATTGTGGTAATGTTTGTGAAACCTTTGGCGACACTCCTGATGATTCACCATAAGGTGCTGATAAAAATGGCACATAAGGAATAAAGCCATAGATATTAATATCATCAGCTCGGTCATACACCAT
>DTVJ01000002.1 GCA_012963565.1 Piscirickettsiaceae bacterium | reverse complement strand
TTTAAAAAGATGAGCATAGAAGAAATAAAAGCTTTAGGGAAGGATAATTATGTGCTTTATGACATTAAATATTTATTTAAATCAAGTCAAGTTGATGGAAGGCTATAAATGACAAAATATGAAGAACTGCAAGAGTATCTAGAAGGTAATCAAAGTACTTGGTTGATTACTGGAGTTGCCGGTTTTATTGGCTCGAATCTTTTAGAAGAACTCCTGATTCTTAACCAGAAAGTAGTAGGATTAGATAACTTTGATACAGGCTATCAACATAATATTGATCAAGCGATAGAAGATGCGGCGACTGTTACTGGTAAAGATATTGGACAGTTAAAGCAAAATTTTACTTTTATTGAAGGTGATATACGAGAATTAGAAGATTGTCAGCAGGCAGTGAATGGTGCTGATTATGTATTGCATCAAGCGGCCCTGGGCTCTGTACCAAGATCTATTGAAGATCCTATTAATACTAATAGAGCCAATATTGATGGTTTTTTGAACATGCTTGTAGCCAGTCGAGATGCTAAAGTGAATCGTTTTGTATATGCTGCATCAAGTTCCACTTATGGTGATCATCCAGACCTACCAAAGGTAGAGGATAAAATTGGTAACCCTCTAAGTCCTTATGCTGTAACAAAAGTAGTTAACGAGCTCTATGCTAGTGTTTTTGCAAAGACTTATGATTTTAAAACTATAGGTTTAAGATATTTTAATATATTTGGTAAACGTCAGAATCCAAATGGAGCGTATGCAGCAGTTATTCCTAAATGGGTGTCGGCAATTTTGGGAAAGGAAGATGTATTTATCAATGGCGATGGTGAAACTAGTAGAGATTTTTGTTACATTAAGAATACAGTGCAGATAAATTTACTATCAGCTACTATAGATAATGATGACGCGATTGATCAAGTATACAATGTCGCCTTGCATGATAGAACTAGCTTAAATCAACTTTATAAAATGATAGAAGATAAATTAATTGAAAGAGTAAATGGATTAATCGAAAAAGATCCAATTTATAGAGATTTTAGGGCGGGAGATGTACGACATTCATTGGCAGATATTTCAAAAGCAACGGAACTTCTAGGTTATGAACCAGATTATAAAATTGGCCAAGGTTTGGATGAAGCAATGGATTGGTATATTGCTGATTTAAAGAAGTGAATTTTAATGGCTAAATTCGTTATCAATTAATTGACAAATGGTATGACCGATTAAAATATGCATTTCTTGAATGCGTGGCGTATCCTCAGCAGGCACTACTAAATTAACATCACATAAAGTATTCATCTCACCACCACCTCTGCCACTAAAGCCAATGGTTTTGCAGCCAGTTTCTTTGGCAAGTTCTAGTGCACTGATTACATTAGCACTAGTGCCACCAGTGCTAATACCTATTACCACATCACCTTTGTTAGCCAACGCCTCTATTTGACGATCAAATACATGTCCATAGCCAAAATCATTGCCAATTGCGGTAAGCACTGAGGTATCAGTAGTTAGTGCGATAGCTGGTAAGCCTTTACGTTCAGCTTTATATCTGCAAACTAATTCTGCAGCAATGTGTTGTGCATCAGATGCACTACCACCATTGCCAAGTATTAGAATCTTTCCGCCATTTTTAAGACTGTTAATACAAATATTGGTTGCAACTTCAAGCGAATCGCCAATAGACTTCATTGTGGCTTGGCTGGTTTTTAAATGCTCACTAAATTCAAATTCGATAATTGATTGCATAATTAATCTACCTTTTAGTTACTTTTCTGAATTTTCTCAATAGTTTGGGTAGTGCTTTTGCCGTCTACAAATTGCACCAGTTTTAGTTCGTGCGCAATATCTTGACCAACTACCTCTTTACCTTCATAGTCGCCACCTTTAACTAGAATATGTGGTTTAACGACTTTAATTAAATTATAAGGCGTATCCTCATCAAAAATCACTACATAATCTACCGCTTCAAGTGCTGCTAAAATGTAAGCTCTATCCTTTTGCGTGTTAATAGGGCGACTTTCACCTTTTAGCGCAGTAACTGATCTGTCAGAATTAAGTCCCAGTATTAGAATATCACCAAAACTTTTAGCAACTTCCAAATACCTAACATGCCCTGCATGTAACAAATCAAAACAGCCATTGGTGAATACAATTTTTTTGCCTCGATTTTTTAGATCAGTAGTTAAGTTTTTTATTTCATCAAAGGTCTTAATGTGTTCGTCACTAGTGGATTTGTTAAGGCTAGATTCATACTCAATAATTTCATTCAGTGTGGCCGTTGCACTACCAATTTTTCCAACCACTACACCTGCTGCCAAGTTAGAAAACTCAACGGCATCGTCAATACCATATTCACACGCTAAGGCAAAACCCAATGAGGCAAGTACCGTATCACCTGCACCAGTTACATCAAATACTTCCCTAGCAACGGTAGGGTGGGTACGTAACTCACCATCATAAATCGCGACACCTTGTTCACTTAAGGTGATAAGTGATACATCTAAATCACATTCTATCTTGAGTTGAGTAATGGCCTGGGCAAGGCTTGACTCATCTTTAATATCAATTTTCGTTGCCTCACTTGCCTCTTTTTTATTTGGCGTAAGTAAATATGCACTTTTATATTTCGAATAATCTAAGCCCTTAGGGTCAACTAGTACTTTTTTATTGTTTTCATTAGCAACATTAATTAAAGATTGAGTTAACTCATTGGTAAGCACACCCTTCCCATAGTCAGATAGTAACACTCCATCATAGCCAGCAATGATTTTTTTAAAAGTGTTGAGAATCATACTTTGTGATTCAATAGTAATCTCATCAGTGCTTTCACGATCATATCTAATTACTTGCTGTTGTGAAGCAATAATTCTGCTTTTTTTAGAAGTAATACGACCTGCCTGAGTAATTAAATATTGCGTGTCAACTTCAATATAATTTAACAACCCCTTTAGTTCATCAGAAATCTCACAGTCACCCACTACGCTAATCACATCAACCTGTGCGCCTAAGGATTTCAGGTTGTTAATCACATTTCCAGCACCACCCAGTACAGTGCTTTCACTTTCTACATTTACTACTTGTACTGGCGCTTCGGGTGAGATTCGCTCACATGAACCCCACAAGTATAGATCAATCATTAAATCACCAATGACTAGTAATTTTGGTGACTTACTTAGTAGATCAATCATGTAATGTCAGTACCATACAAACGTTTAATATCAGCAATATAAGCTTTAATACCTTCTTCTAGTGTCACCTTTGGCTCAAAGCCTAAGTTTGCTTGTGAAGTATCAATGTTTGCCTGAGTATGCATTTGGTAGCCATCATAAGGGTTGGGAAAATACTCAGTACCTAAGTTTGTACCCAATTCTGTTTGTAGAATGTCAGCGATATCCTGAAAACTTCTCGGCTTTCCCGTACCAACATTGTATACTCCATTTTGTTTAGGTGTACAAGCTTTAATATTGGCTTGAATCACATCATCAATATTAATGAAATC
>DTVJ01000001.1 GCA_012963565.1 Piscirickettsiaceae bacterium | reverse complement strand
ATATACATCTTAAAATACCTTTATCTTTAAAGTTTTCGCTTGCTATTATGCCTTAAATTCTTGAAAGATTATATGGGAATATTTCTTTTGATTATTAACAATATAATCTGGAAAAGAATTGTCAATCTCAACAATTTTTAATTGATACCCTCTATCATAAGGATCTTTAAAATTTTTCATACGAGATTGTATTGAGTTAATTGATGTAAATTTATCTAGATTGTATTCTGTGTGTGAAAAATCTGTTATTTTATCGCTAATTTCTTCAGGAGATTTCATGTAAGTAAAGTGCCAACCTCCGTTCTCATATATAACACATGAGCCAAATTTAATACAAATTCGCTTCCTAATAGAGCCACACCATTTAAAAAGTGTTTGTACTATTTTATTTGAATTGTGCATACTAAATTTAGGGTATGCCCTTATTTGCTGAGGGGACTTTATATATTTAAATTTTGCCATTTTGGCTTTATCAAAAACTTCGGTTGACTGGCAGTTAAGATAGTAGTAATAACATGGTTGCTTAATAATTGCTATTGTGTTTGAATTTTTTGCAACAAATTTTGAAACCAAATCCGGCTTAATAATTTCATCCACATCGGAAACGATGACAAAGTCATCATCCTTGCAATCATTTATTCCTCTAAAGACAGAATTTTTCTGATCAAACTCTCTCTGCCAAACATCAATATTCGGATCGTATTCCGAGTCATCAACAATCACATGTCGTATCTTATGAGAGAATTTCTTAAATCTATCCTTATTTTTATCATAATAAAGTGGTTTTGGTTTCCCTGTAAAAGTTCTAGTAGACTCAGTTAATACAAAATAATCAACCACATCATTCAAAATATTTAGCCTTATTTCAAGCAAATCTAGTTCGTTATAAAAAGGGAAACAATCAAAAACTTTATTTTTTTTTCTCATATTATTTTAATTTATTGTATATTCTAATTCATCATACAATAAATTAGAATGTAATATATTATGGAAAAACGCTTTACAATTGCAATTATTCATAGGAATGGATTTGATCGCCTTAAAGCAACACTAGATAGTGTCATCAATGCTTCAAGCACAACAGATGAAATTATCATAGTGGATAATGCAAGTACAGACGATTCCATATCCGCTATCTTAAAAATTTACCCAGATATTACAACGATCTGTAATAGTTGCAATACCGGCTATGGGCATGCAGCAAACCAAGCCATAGATAAAGGGCTTGGGAAATATTTCCTCATATGCAATAATGATATAACAATTCCGAAAGATGCACTTGATCAATT
Organism: Piscirickettsiaceae bacterium; assembly: GCA_012963565.1. Classification (GTDB taxonomy): domain Bacteria; phylum Pseudomonadota; class Gammaproteobacteria; order PS1; family Pseudothioglobaceae; genus Thioglobus_C. Next base: position 2,205 of record DTVJ01000001.1, on the reverse strand, counting down.
TGAAGATGTCTTTACAAGTGACCCCAAGATAGGCATGGTAAGCGGACAGCAGACAAACCTAAATGGAGATATTGTTAGAACATCATCTAAGGCTCCATCCTTATTTTCAGAGTTTGATGGAATCGGCAGGTTAGACCACTCTAAAGATCCTAAAGACACAACTGAAGTGGGAATACTACGCGGGGCATGCCTTGCGGTTAGAAAGTTGGCCGTTAATGAGGTCGGCCCTTACGATGAGGACTTTTTCTTTTACTTTGAAGATACGGAATGGTGCATTAGAATGGCCCAATTCAACTGGAAAGTGCTCATCACTCCTTATATAAAAATTCCACATATTGGTGGATCTAGTTCCAATGAATTCTATTCAGAATCTAGAATTGAGTTTTATAGATCAAGAATGTTGTTTTGGAAAAAGATATATCCTAAATATCTAGTTATTCTACTTTACACATGGAATATTCCAAAATTAATATTAGATGGAATTTTTTATTCTTTGGCAACTGCACTTACACTTGGATTGAACAAAAGGCTAAAAAACAAGCTACTTGACCGAGTTTTTGTTTTAACTTGGCTGTTAGTCGGGCAGCCTAAAAAATGGGGATTACCTGGTAAATGTTAAACACGGTTCAAACAAGTACTTAATGAATCTTTCCAATGTTTTAATTTAATAGAAAACTTTTTTTCTATCTTTTTATTATCTAGCAAACTACACTTAGGTCTACGTGCAAGGGTTTTGTACTGGTCTGTTGTTATCGGACTTACTCTGCACTCTATCTTTTTAAGGCTAAAAATCTCTTTTGCGAATTCATACCAACTACATTTTCCTGCATTTGAATAATGATAAATTTGTGTTTTTTGACCCATACGTCTAAAGCTTTCATGGTCAATAATAGTCAATATCATCTCTACTAAATCAGCTGCATAAGTCGGCGAGCCTATTTGATCGTTAACTACGCTTAATTCGCTTCTCTCTTTTCCAAGCCTCAACATTGAGCTAACAAAATTATTACCATACTCAGAGTAAACCCAACTAGTTCTAATAATAATAGCGTCAGTTGGCATAATTTTTTGTATAGAATCTTCTCCAGCTAATTTAGTCTTTCCATAGACATTAATAGGGTTGACTTCATCTTTTTCTGCATAAGGTTTGTCACTCTCTCCATCAAAAACATAATCAGTAGAGAGAGATATTAGTTTTGCTTTCTGCCTATTGGCAACGGTTGCCAGTTGTTTAACTGCTAGATGGTTAACTTGGTTAGCAAGAGCTTGCTCTTCTTCTGCCCTATCTACTGCCGTATAAGCGGCACAATTAATAATAACGTCAAATTTACCATTGTTATAAAAATAATTATTAATATTATTTTCATCACTTAGGTCCAACTCCTCCCTACCAACAAAGATAAACTCATTAGAAAGCTGATTACCACTGTTAGTTATGTTGACTACCTTATGAATAGATCGTCCTAATTGGCCATTCTTACCTGTAACCAATATTCTCATGATTCCTAGCTACTTAAAACAAATCTTTAGCATTTGCTAAAGATGGATGAGTCTTATCCTTATCTGAGAGCTGTAAGACTTCTGATGGTAACTGCCAGTCAATCGCTAAATCTTTGTCATTAAATGCAATACCTCTATCATGTTTAGGTGCGTAGTAATTATCAACCTTATAAGCAAAGGTTGCACTATCACTAAGCACTACAAATCCGTGTGCAAAACCATGCGGTACAAATAATTGATATTTGTTTTCTTCCGTCAACTTTACGGCCACATACTGCCCAAATGTGGGGCTAGATCTTCTAATATCAACAGCTACGTCTAATACACTGCCTTTAATCACTCTTACCAGTTTTGCTTGAGTGTATGGTGGTAACTGATAGTGAAGGCCTCTTAATACGCCCTTGGTTGACTTGGATTCATTGTCTTGGATAAAGTTTACTTTATAGCCTGTAGCTTCTTCAAATAAATCTTGCCTAAATGTTTCCACAAAATAACCACGATTATCGCCATGTATGCTAGGCTCAATCAATATAACATCAGGGATGGTTTGAGGTGTGAACTTCAACTCGCCTCCTCTGCGCGTCTAAGTAAGTATTGCCCATATTGATTCTTAACTAAAGGTTGAGCTAATTCTATGAGTTGTTCTTTATTAATATAGCCTAGCATACATGGCGATAATCGTGGTTATTTTGTGGAAACATTTAG